>JAKAWY010000094.1 GCA_021816745.1 Thermoplasmata archaeon | reverse complement strand
GAAGACACAGCGGGAGATGTATTCGGCAAATTCAAGATCATGGGGACAAGGCTCACACAGAATAGCCATGATTATGGAAGCTTCACCACAGATGAGGGAGAGGGATTTTTCGCATACAAAACAAGGGAAAACGCCTTTGCCATCCATCTCACCAACCACCAATACGGTATCATCATTATTGAACTGGAAAACAGGGAACAGGTAATAGATGAACTGAGATCAAGAATGGGGAAAATCTGAAAATTCCTCGTTTTTAAAAATCAATTAGACGCACATTTATATTAGAAGTCAAATGTCGTGAACTTTTGCTGTAAATTATGAAAACCAGAACACATCATGGGTATTTCTTCCAACATAGATAATAAAATATTTTAAACAGAAAAAACATAAACTATGGTGAAGATTGTAAAAATAGCACTTATTTTTTCAATTATATTGATCATAATGCTTCCTGTATCTTCATCATTATTTTCTGCAGGAGGCACACCTGTTAATTCACAGATTTCTCCGTCCATTTCATATACTCCCACCGCCAAATGGATATTCAACTCATCATTTGCAAACTATACTGCACACAATAATGGATACAGCTGTTACGAGTACTATTTCATTTCTGACGTAAATGATACTCTGGGCACGTTTAAGGTCACTTATCATACTGATTTTTTCAAGGGGACATTTAATAGTAGTTTTAACAAATCTTATTATTTTCCGGGAGTCAACTTAAGCGTGCTGTCCTATTATAATTCTGGAACTGCACCACCCTGGTTTTCTCATTCAAATGGAACATACTCAGTTATTCCCGGTATTAGTTTGAATACAGTGCTTGGAACTTTATATGCAGATCAGGTTTTCTTTAAAATTGAAACGAAAATAAATTCTACGCCATACTATTCCAATGGAACTAATTACATTGACAGATATTCAGGAATTATCCTTAAGGGTAACCAGTCAATTCATTTTGGCAACCATTGGGAAAACTTTTCAATGGCGCTGACCTCCACCAATGTTCCTCTAGGTTCTCCGCCACCAGGTGCTTTCGGCGATCTGGGATTATATTGGATCATAGCTGGTGCGGCCGCAGTTGTTACATTGGCATCAATCTTCATCAATGCATTCAGGAAACGCAGATGATTCATTAATTTCAGGAACAGATCCTCCATACACATTTTCAATGAATGATTTTTAATCCAGCTTTAAGAACGCTTTAATAAATCAAAAAAAACTTAAACAAAATGGTATTGAATATTCATGATAAAACTTGTTCCCATGAGTGAGGAAGCATTTTCAAGATACCTGAACTGGTCTGTGAAAAATTATGCGGATGAAAAGGTCAAATCTGGAAACTGGCCCCAGGAGGGATCCCTGGAAAGATCTGAGAAAGAATTCAAAAGGCTCCTGAAGGATGGCCTGAAGACCGAAAAAAATTACCTGTATACTGCAATGGATGGAGATGTTGATGCTGGAATGTTGTGGATAGCCATTATCAAGAATGATGGAGAGCATGATATCATCTGGATTTATGACATAATGGTGAACCAGGATATGAGGGGAAAGGGATACGGTTTCCAGATCATGAACGCCCTGGAGGAGAAAGCAAAGGAACTGGGCCAGTCCTCCATTTTACTGCATGTGTTCGGCCACAACACCCCTGCCATTGAACTCTATAAAAAATGCGGTTATGTCATCTCCAATATGGTGATGCAGAAGAATATAGAGATTAAATGAACTTGTGCAGTTCGCTTCCGTAAATTATATCCATCACATAGCTCAGGCATGTGCTCAGGTTACCCTCAGTATGCGAAGTAACACAGACATGCCCCATCTTCCTTTTTCTCCTTACCTCGCTCTTCCCGTACATGTATATCCTGGTGTTTCCCATGGAAAGGATTCTTTTCACCTGATCCATGGTAAGATCAGTCCCTATGACATTCACAATTCCTGAAGGCACATAGGTGATGGGTTCAGACAGGGGAAGGCCTGCCACTGCCCTGACATGATTTTCAAACTGTGAAACTGAACTTCCCATCAGTGTATGATGGCCTGTGTTATGCACCCTGGGTGCAAATTCATTTATCAGTATATGGCCGTCCTTCACAAAAAATTCTATTCCCATTACCCCCACATACTGGAGCTGGTCCATGAGCCTGAAGGATATGTCCCTCATCCGCTCTCCCAGTTCAGGATCTCTCAGGGGTGCACTGTTCCTGATCAGGATTCCGTTTTTGTTGTAATTGAAGGATGGATCATAGGAATACTTGATTCCTTCCTGATCCCTAACAGAAATAATGGAGGCCTCATACTGGTAATCCACGAATTTTTCCACAACATACGTGGACATGTCATCAGTGGGAAAATCCTGCATCCTGCCCCTGTAATACTGCCCCTTTCCGTCATATCCACCAGCAGAACGCTTTATGACAAAGTTCTCAAACATATCTGAGGTTTCTAATGCCTCATCAGAGGAACTGCACACCCTGAACTCTCCCACGGGATAATCGTTGTCCTTCAGGAACTCCTTCTCCCTGTGCCTCTCCATCTTCAGTTCCACCGACTTCAGGGAAGGGCGCAATTTTCCCTGTGAATCTGCGTAATCCAGGAGTTCCCTGTTGATATGTT
>JAKAWY010000093.1 GCA_021816745.1 Thermoplasmata archaeon | reverse complement strand
CATGCACATTCCTCCTATGGCCCATTCGTAAAACCAGAATTATGAACTTTTCCTTATCAAGGTCCACTATTATCCTATAATTTCCTACCCTAAGCCTGTATCCTTCATCTCCTACAAGTTTCCTTACGTAGACTTCAGGTCTTATTCTAATCCGCTCAAGTGGTGCGATTATTCTCTCTCTGGTTTCTTTTTCGAGTTTTAACAGTTGCTTCATAGCAAGATCTGAAAAAAGTAAGTCGTAGGTCAAAGTCCCAGTTCCTTTTTGACCTCATTCAAAGTGTGGTACTTGCCCTCCTTGATCTCCTGCCGAGCCTGAGATATCTCTTTTTTTGTTTCTTCGTCCAGTTCCAGGGCATCTTCCATAAGATCCCAGATTATCTCTTCATAGGTTTCCTTGTCATACATCTTACGATTGGCCAATTCTTTCTGCAGTTTCTCACTAATCTGTATTGTTGTAGGCATTTACTATCACTATATTATATTATAATATACTATAGTACTTATGATTTTGCTTCATGAAATAAGGAATTTCAGAATATCATTTATGAATTTATGCTATCAGCACACACAGGTATGCGGACCGGGATTGCTTTATTCCATGCACTTCCTAGACTTGAAATGATGGAGTATAGAGCATTCATAGATACGGGTTATAATTTGGTGTCCTGTATGCCAAAGGAGGATAAAGGTACCAACTATTATTCCCCCTTAAATAATTTCCTTAGATTACCATTTTTTCAGGATTTTCAGCAGCTCCCAACGCCATGATTACTTCTCGCTCCCTGACTGTTCCTGCAAATTTTCCATGCTGATCAATAATTGAAAGGATAGGCATCCCGCTTTCCTTGAACATTCTGATAATATCAGTTACAATACTGTTTATGCCTATGAGTACAGGGAGTTCCAGCCACAGATCTCTCACCTTCATCCTGGATATTTCAAACTCAGAAAGCATAAACACATCTCTAAGTATGAGAGTGCCCACTGGAACAGAATTGTGATCAATCACTGCACATCCCTGTGAATCCAGTGAAACACACTTGTCTATGGCAACCTTCACTGTATCATCAATCCCTACAACTACATCAGGTAAAGCAGTCCTGATTTTCAGGCTGGTAAGATCCTTAAACTTCTCTGCCACAGAAATTTCATCCTTTGAAAGTCTGACTGAATAAGGAGTTCTCATAACAATGTCCCTGATATCCAGAATCAGGTATCCTGCCACTATCCATACCAGGAAGATGGTAGAATAAACAAGCAGGGTAGAAAATGCTGAATATACAAACTCCACAGATGTGATCAGGGCTGCCGCTCCTGCCAGTATGGCCTCTTTGTAGCTGATGAAGTATCTGCTTATGCTCTTTGTGCTCCTCAGTAGAAGTCTTCTACCCCTCCTGACACCAACTCTCAGGAGAGATGCACCTGCCATTATATGGATAAACAGGCCTCCTAAAGACGCTATTGTACCCAGAATTATGAATGCAGTAAAGGAAGGGAGAAAATATAACAGGATTGAGGGGATAATTATAATCGAGATGGAAACTGCAAGATTGGCATTTATTGGCTGTCCCCTCACCTTTTTTGCAAACAGTGTGGGAAAAGTTCTGTCATATCCCATCCTGAATATGGTTCTTGAAGCTGCAGAACCGAATGAGAGAATGGCCAGGATTCCGTCATTTATTGCAGCAAGGGCCACTGCGAAAATGATGTATTTGCTGTAAAATGAAAAATGTCCTGAAAGTATTTTCAGGATTGGCAACCCGGATGCGCCCAGTATTGATTCAATCCCAGTGTGGTATACCAGGTTTGAAATGGCATATACAAAAATGGTGGCAAGAGTTCCTCCGGTAAGTATTACTGCCACTGCAGATCTTCCCACTACCTTCTCTGCATCTTTCACTTCGCCGGAAATGGGTGCAATGGCACCGTATCCTGTGGGTATTCCCATGGCAAACAGTATTCCCAGTGCCAGGGCCCCGCCGGAGATATGGTATGTAACAGGATTGGGAACGTAGGCTGAACCGCCGGTAAGGTTAAAAGAAATGTAAACAATAAACAGTATGATTCCAATTTCTGCTATTCCCGTGTAAATGGCATATTTAGCAGAGGGTTTTATCCCCACTATGAGGAATATGGATGCGGGCAGGACTATTCCCAGAAGTGTAAAGTATACAGGAAATCCGAAAATTGTAACCACCACATAAACTGCTCCTGTAACATATGCGAGGCCAAATAACATGGAGTAGAAGAGATAGACCCACCCTGTACTGAAACCGACTCTCTCAGACAGTATCTGGAAAGCGTAGGTGTAGTACCCGCCTGAAGTTTTGAACCTCCTGGACAGGTGCATCACTACCATTCCGTTTATAAGAACCAATAAGGTTCCTATGATCATTATGAGTGGAGAAAGCTGGCCCCCGTATGTCAGGGCAACTGCACCATAAGTCAGAAGACTTAGGAGGGGGGACATCCCACCGAATGAGAGAAAGAAAACATCCCTGAACGAAAGATGCCTTGCTAATTCCCCGTTATTTTCTGTATCTCTATTACTGGAATCCATTAAACTACAACTGGTGATTGTCACGATCTTTAAAATAGATTCATATATTTTATGAACATTTATGGGAAAAAGTCAGCAAAGATAAT
>JAKAWY010000028.1 GCA_021816745.1 Thermoplasmata archaeon | reverse complement strand
AGATTAAGTTGTTGTTATCCGATTTACATAAAAAACGTTTAAATGTATTCATACATTAGCGTGAAGGATAGATTTAAATGAGCGGGAAGTCGGATTATGATGTAATTGTTGCCGGTGCGGGTCTGGCTGGAATGACCTCAGCTGCAATGGCAGCCAGAGACGGGGCATCAGTTCTTCTTGTGGACAGGAATGATGAGATCAATGTTGGAAAGAAAACTGTCTGGGGTTGGGCCTGCGGTGATGCAGTTGCTGCATCCCATATCGCTTTTCTTGAGAAGCACACAGGTGTGAAGTTTGACAAGCCTGAACTGGATCTCAGGGTTGATGGTGTATTGGCTCTTTCCCCTGATCTGGAGGCAAGGTACCCCTTCGAAGGTGACGGATACTCACTGGACAGGCCCGCCTTCGAGAGAAAATTACTCAAGATTGCAAAGGGATACAAGATTGATTACATGCACAATTTTGACGTTTCCGCCCCCATTATAGAGAACGGATTTGTCACTGGAATCAAAGGAAAAGACATGGATGGAAAGGAAACATCCTTCAAATCAAAAATAGTGATAGACACCCTGGGAGTCTCCACAGTCATAAGGAGAAACCTTCCTGAGAATCCCTTTGTGGACAGAATGGTGGACATTGACGATATTGAAAGCACTGGAAGGTACATCTATTCCTTTGAGCTGGAAAGACCTGATGAAAGATATTATGATCCAAAGTACGCACTGATTCACCTTAACAATGATCTTGCACCGGGAGGATACGGATGGGTTTTCCCCAAGAGCGGCAACAGGGTTAACATTGGTCTTGGAGTCCAGAAGAGGAGCCTTGACATAAGAAACAAGAAGATGGGGAAGAATGACAACCTGCAGAAGCTCATTGATGAATATGTAAAGTGGGTTCCCATTTTCAAGAACCTTAAAGTTGACACCACAGATGGCAACGGAAAAGGCATATGGTCTGTACCGGTCAGAAGGCAGATGGAAAGCCTGGTGTTCAACGGATACATGGGTGCGGGAGACAGCATGACCATGCCCAATCCAATCAGTGCCGGAGGAATTGGCCCTGCCCTTATTGCAGGAATTCTGGCTGGAAAAGTTGCAGCCAGTGCAGTAAAGAATGGGGATGTTTCGGTGGCTGGCCTCTGGAAATACAACCTTGACTTCAATGAGGCGTACGGATCAAAAATGGCAGGAATGGAAGCGTTCAGGATATACTTACAATCCCTGAGCAATGACATACTGAATTACGGAATGAGGAATTTCCTGACCAGGAAAGAGGCATCTGATCTTACCGTTGGAATGATACCTGAATTGTCCCTTTCTCAAAAGGCAAAAATGGTTCTGAAGGGAATGAAGAACATCAACGCTTTCGGCAATCTTGTATTCACAGTGAAGAAAATGAAGGAATTCAATGAAATCTATTCGAACTACCCCAAATCCCCCAAGGAATTTGAACCCTTCAAGAAAAAAGTTGTGCATGAGATTGAGGCAATAAAAGAGAGATTCCCGCCTGCATCCGCAGAATAATGAATAATTTTGCTGATGCCAGCACCAAAAATTTTCCAGGATGATTCCTCATCCCACCATATTTTGAAAAATTAATTTGTGACAATCTCCTCAATGTCGGGATATAGGAATGTCAGGACCTTTTTCTCCATTATGAGAGGGATGTCCCTTTCCACACATTTTCTCCTGATTTCCCGGGATTTTTCCACTGATGGGCAGTATACTGTGAGACCTTCATGAGTGTCGAGCATTTTAATTGCTTCCTTTTCAGGAATAACCCTTGATTTTCCATGGCTGTGGATCCTGGACTGATTCTCCTCAAACAATAGAATCCTTCGCGTCATTGAGAGTTCCTGAATCATGTTCCTTTTCAACTCTTCCAGGGTTGCTCCGGAAACCATGGCCTCTCCTGTGGATTTCATCTCCGGCCCTAGTTCTATTTCAGAATCAGGATACCTGTCAAAGGGAAAAACTGGAATCTTGGCAAAATAATCCTTATCCTCATTCTTTATTTCACCCGGTTTTCCCCCCATTATAACTGATGTACCGGTTTCAACCCAGTGCTGGCCCGAATGCTTTGCCATTATGGGTATGGTCCTGCTGGCCCTGCTGTTCAGTTCTATGATGTATATATCCCCGTTTTTTTCCATGAACTGCAGGTTTGCAAATCCCTTTAGGGAGAATTCCCTGGAGAGAAGTGAAGCAATGTGGATTGCGTTGTCTCTTAACTTTTTGTCAGGAATACCGGGCCCCCCAATGGATATGGCATCTCCAGAATGGACACCTGCTGGTTCAAGGTGCTCCATAATTCCAATGGTGACTATCTCTTCACCATTGCATATGAAATCTAGGTCAAATTCCCTGGCCCCTTCAAGATAGCTGGATATGTGAACCTCCATCCCGTCCGGTATTTTTCTGTACTCTTCCAGGTACAATTCCAGATCTTTTTCCTTGCGAAGAATACGCATGAGGCTTCCACCGATTATGTATGAAGATCTGACAATCACTGGAAAATGCAATATCCCTACTGATTTCATGATTTCCTCCACATCACCTGCAGTACGCCACTCTGGCTGTAGAATTCCATTCTTCTGCAGGAATCCTGAAAAAATTCCCCTCTCCTCAATATTCATGATGGAGTTGCAGGATGTTCCAAGTAGTATTTCATCCCCATGGACCTTGGAAAGAATCATAGCCATATTCTGTCCAGTCTGGCCGGAAAACTGCACAATTACACCAAGTGGATTCTTCCTGTCGATGAGTCCGGATACGTATTCCGGTACCAGCGGTTCAAAATAAAGCTGCCCAGATTCATCGAAATCCGTGGAAACCGTCTCCGGGTTTGAATTGATCATCAGGGAATTCCACCCGGTTTTCCCAAGGTGCCTTACTGCCTTGACAGCGCTGTAGTCAAACTCCAGGCCCTGTGCTATCCTGTTTGGTCCTGATCCCATGATAATTACTGATTTTTCCAGGGGCCCACCAGATTCATCCTCCTCGAAATACGTTGAATACAGGTAACCTGTGCCCGATCTGTATTCTCCTGAGGAGGAGTCTATGATCCTGTAGGATGGAATAATATTCATTTCCCTTCTTTTTGACAGGAGTTCCAACTCTGTTATTCCTGTGGCCCAGCTTATGATCCTGTCAGGAATTCCCCATCTCTTCAGATCCGGGAGCATTTCCCAGACTTCATCCCTGTTCAACTGGAACAATGCGGAAAGAGGTTCATGTATCCTGGCGAGAATTCTTGAATCCCATCCTGACATCTCGGAAAGTTCACGGATGGAAAAACCCTGAAGAATGGCATTTATCATGCATCCAATCCTTTCTCTTGTGGGTTTTCTTATATGTTCCCTCAGGTACTGCCCATCAATCTTTACACGGAAATACCTTGAAAGATCAATTTCTGTGGATACCAGTGCCTTGAAAAAAGCCTCCTCAAAGGCCCTTCCAATTCCCATGGTCTCACCGGTGGATTTCATGGATACTCCAATGGAATTCTCGCCTGGAAACTGTTTCTCCGGCCATAGAGGGATTTTCACCACCACATAATCCTGGGATGGCTCAAAGGATGCGGATGTGTTCCCGGTAATGGGATTCATGATCTCTGTAAGTTTTCTTCCTGTGATTATTTCGGTAGCTATCTTCGCTATGGGGTATCCTGTGGCTTTTGAGGCCAGTGCAGATGATCTGGATGTCCTGGGGTTCACCTCAACAATGTACACTTCCTGATTTTCCTGATCTATGGCAAACTGCACATTGCAGGCCCCTTTTATGTTCAGTATTCCAGCAATTTTTATGGCCATTTCCCTCATTTTCTGGTGAAGCCTGTCATTGATGGTCAAAGACGGAGTTACCACAATGCTTTCACCTGTGTGGACTCCCATGGGGTCAAGGTTCTCCATGTTGCATATCATGATGCTGTTGCCCAGTGAATCCCTGATGACCTCATATTCCATCTCCACCATTCCACCAAGCGCATGCTCAATCTCTATCTCTCCATGCTTTCCATCGGCGAAGGCATGCCTGAACAGCGACTCAGCTTCTGCTCTATTCCTTACAATAGCACCTGACTTCCCGCCAAGGGTGAAGGAGGTCCTGGCCATGAACGGGTAAAAATCAATCTGGTCGATCTTTTCTTTCCAGGTGTCTGCATCAATGCTCATGGACTCAGGGACTTTCATCCCGTTTTCCCTCATGATTCTGTGGAAAAGAATCCTGTCTTCCGCCCTCCTGATGGATTCTGGATCTGTTCCAAGAACCTCCACTGAATATTTCGACAGTATTCCCCTGTCATGGAGATCCAGAAGCGTATTGAGGCCAGTCTGGCCCGCCATGCATCCAACCAGGGCATTGATTTTTTCCCTGATGATTATTTCTTCAGCGGATTTCCAGTTCACGGTTCTGATGTATACCCTGTGGGCGGTTTCAGGATCTGTCTGGATAGTGGCAGGATTTGAATTGAGGAGTACAGTGTAAGCCCCCATGCTCCTGAGCACCTTGCAGGCCTGTGTGCCTGAATAATCAAATTCAGCTGCCTGTCCAATGACAATGGGCCCGGATCCAACCACCAGTACTCTCAGTTCCTGGTCAGATCTTTTCATAATTCACCATCCTTTCAAGCTGGCTGAAGAACTTCGCAGGATCCACGGGGCCCGGTGAACCTTCCGGATGATACTGGACTGAAATGATCTGCCTTTCAGGATCTGCCACCATTTCACATGCACCATCATTCATGTCCCACTGCAATCTCGTAAGGCCTGTTCCCTTCAGGGATTCTTCCGGGATGTGGTAATTGTGGTTATGGGATGTGATGAAAACCCTCCTTCCGTCGGTGACTGAATGGTTTATTCCATGATGCCCGAACCTCATGGGCTGTGCCTCTGCACCCAGTGCTTCGCATATGATCTGGTGGCCCAGGCAAACTCCGGTAACCGGGATTTTTCCCTCGGCCCGCCTTACCAGATCCTTGACTTTTCCCAGGCATGCATCTGAAGGATTTCCTGGCCCGTTGGACAGAAACATCATATCGTACTGATCCAAATTCCTTACAGTGCTGTCCAGATTGATTACATGTGTTTCTCCCATGGTGGATATTCTCTGGAGGAGTGAAACCTTGGAACCAAGATCCACATAGAGAATTTTTCTTTCCATACCCTGGTTCAGGATGTAACTGTTTTCCGTGGAGGATTTTCTTATCCTGTCGTAAGTGCTTCGGGCCACAAATTCCGGATCTGAGACGGGGTTTTCAGTGATTATTCCCCTGACGGTTCCCTGATCCCTGATGATCTTCACCAGTTTCCTGGTATCTATTCCATATATTCCAGGCACACCGTTCCTTTTCATTTCATTGTGGATGGATTCAAAACCGATTCCTGAAGGGGTATGCGTATCCCTGGCAACTATTCCCTCCGCCTGTATTCTTCCGCTCTGCCTGATATCCCTGGAAAATTCGTAATAAAACATTGAGGGGAATGCAAAGGTCATTATCTGTCCTGCATAGGATGGATCTGTCATTGCTTCGTAAAAACCTGAAAATGCCGTGGTAAAAATGACTTCCCCTTTTGCTTCAACAGATGCGCCGAATCCCTTCCCCTCAAAGGAAAAACCACCTTCGAGGAGAAGGAATCTTCTCACTTAAAGCAGCCTCCTTTGGAATCATGTAGAGTGATTAAAGAACCAGAATAAATTTTTTCTTTGTTTCTGAAACTGTACATCGTACTCTAAAAAGACCGATTGATAATCTATATTTAACTATTGCGAGCAGAAAGTCCCATCCGTTAGGGTGGGAAGGATGTCACAGTATTTGTGGTTTTGACACATTTCATCAAATTGAGCTTTCAATGTTTTTTGAATTCTCCAGCAGGAACTCCCTGATTTTTCTCGCTCTTTTCACTAAAATCCTGAATGTATCAAACGTTATCTGCTGTTCACTGTCAGACAGTGCATTATCAGGATCGTTATGGACTTCTATTTCCAGCATGTCGCAACCGGATGCCACTGAGGCCAGTGCCATTGATTCCACATAATCCCTGTTTCCGGATGGATGGCTGGGATCTGCACAAACAGGCAAATGGCTGATCTTCTTGGCAACGGTTATTGAACCGACATCCATTGCAAACCTTGTCCTCTTCTCGAATCCCCTGGTCCCCCTGTAACATAATACGACATTTCCATTTCCTCCGGAAAGAACATATTCAGCTGAATTCATCCATTCGTCTGTTGAATTTCCCATTCCATTCTTGAGCAATACAGGCTTGCCTGATCTCCCAAGAAATTTTAGCATGGAGAAGTTCTGGGAATTTCTTGATCCCACCTGGATCATGTCAACTGCATTCACGAAAGCCGGAAAGTCACCAATATCCATTAATTCTGAAACCACTGGCAGGCCCGTTACTTCTCTGGCCTTTTCAAGAATTCTTATTCCCTCGTTTCCAAGGCCCTGGAAACTGTATGGGCTGGTCCGTGGTTTAAAAGCACCACCTCGCAGGAGATCTGCACCAAGCTTCTTCACATTTCCTGCAATTTCAATGGTCTGATCCTCGCTCTCCACTGCACACGGCCCGGCAGCAATTACAAGTTTTTTTCCCCCAATCCTGACATCTTTTATGGAAACCACAGTATCATCTTCCTTCATTTCCCTGGAATAGAGGCCAGTTTTCACTGAAAAAACGTTTTCAATGTCGATCTTGAAAGCCGGGCTGTTGTTTGGCACAATCAGTATATTCTTTCCGTAGAGGTTCATCTGTTCAAATGAATTTGTGGAATCTGCTATGCTGTCTTTTAATGTTCCAAGATATTCCTCATTTTTCGGGATAAGAATCATTGAACACCACCCATCAGAGACTCCAGAGACTTTCTCATCTTTCCCATGACTTCTTCAGAGTAGGGATTAAGAGAAATGCTCATTTTCATAACCTCTGGACTTTCCAGCTTCGAGATGTTCCTGATCTGATCCATGGTGTTTCCTGATCGCGTCATAAACTCTTTTCCATGCTTTATTTCCGGGCTGATCAGTGAAATAACATACGGAGCCACCAGCAATTCTGCCATCATCCTGTCGTGTTCATCATATCCCACTGGAGTGATCTCTATTGATCCGAACATTTCCATGATAATATTGATTGAACCAACTGGTGAAATATCATCAATAAAGAGAATCTTCCTGTTGTTATTCAGGTCAGAGCTTAAAGGCCCAAACAATGGATGAATGCTTATTATCCTTCCAACAAGATCCTTCATGATTGTCTTGACTGATCCTATTTCCACCATATTTGCCAGGTCGGGATGATCCATGGCGAATTGGTGTGCAGCTTGCTGTGGGATTGACAGTATGATAGCATCAGACTTTCTCAATTCTGAAATATCAGGTTCGTTTTGATCCTGGAGAATGTCATATCCTCTGACTTCATGTCCCTTTTCCATGAGCAGGCTGGTTAGAAATTTACCCATTCGTCCACAGTTTCCCAGTATGAAGATCTTCATTCAGTCAACCTGCACTTTCATGTAAATACCTTCAGACCGAATTACTCCTGTCCTGATTTTTATTTCACCTTTATCTGAGAGAACCATGTCATAATCCCCAAGATCATCCGTGTGACCAATTCTGAAGTCTACCCTGTCGCTTTTTCCATTAATTATGTGTGCACCCTTTTTAGCTGCCCCAAGTTTAAAATTTTCATTCAATTCACCTGAGGCATAGACCTCTGATCCCGGAGAACAACATATTGTGGAGGCAAAATACTCGAGTATATCCATGGAGCCATTAAGGATAAACGGTTCAGATTGCATCTTTTCATGGTCTTGAGATTCGACTTTGAATTCACACCATATTGTATATTCAAATATCATGTTAAGGATGCTTCTCTGCACAGGATCTAAGTCCGGCATCATTTTCAGCACCCTTATTTCTCTTTCCCGATCCCGTATATCTAAATTCCCTCTGGACTTGATTATAGATATTCTCCTGGAAAGATTTCGCCTCTCTTCAAAAAGCCTTAACAGTTCTTTTGTGTTTTCAAATACGTCCTCTCTAATTTTTTCTAATGACCCTGACGTAACATCCCCAATAAAATAAACCACCATTTTTTATGTTCATCGTGATAGACATTGACACGCACTATATAATAATTTCTCAATCGGTTTGGTATATAAGGAAGTTATGTTATGCTAATATTTACGGTACAATATCTAATGGATTCAATGAATTGGCCGTTTATATCTCACTGAGTTTCTCATGTTGCCTGTCAAATGAAGAGAACCATTAACAGCCTGCAATGCTTAATTACGCCTTTAATTATTCTCATGCGTGAGGATTAGCGTTCTTTACGACGCAGGAAGCAATGATGACAAGTATTTTTCCAAGGCAGAAGCCATATCCAGGCGAATTGGCGTTCAACCGGATAACTCATGGGACGGACACGTGGATGTGCCTGATCTGGAAACGGATCCTACATTAAAGGATATTCTGAAAGAACTGATTCCTGATGAAAAGATCAAAATGAATCCTGCAGACAGGCTGATGCATTCTTTCGGAAAATCTTCTGTGGAGATACTTAAATTGAGGCTTGGAATCTTTCCTGAAGTAGTGGATGCAGTCATCTTTCCCGGAAAAGATGACCTTGTAAATTTAATGAAAAAGCTTGATCATAAAAAGGTGCTCATGATTCCATTTGGCGGGGGGACCAATGTCAATGGCTCTCTGGACATAACCAGTTCCAGGAAAAAAATATCACTTGACACAAAAAACCTCAGGAATCTTGAGGTTCACCAGAATTATGTCATGGCAGGATCAGGATTTACAGGGAAAGATGTGGAGAATGAACTGAACCAGAAGGGACTCACCATTGGAAATTTTCCAGAATCCTTCTATCATTCAACTCTAGGCGGATGGGTGGCAACCAAGGCTACTGGTCAGGAATCCAACCAGTACGGAGGGATTGAAAATTTGGTGCTGGGAGTAAATATGGCTACTTCAGAAGGGATGATAAATGATCAGGTTGTTCCAAGGAATTCCTATCCTCTGGATATGCAAAGGATGTCTCTTGGCGCTGAAGGAAAAACTGGCCTTGTTACCGATCTTTACATCAAGAAAATTCCAATCACAAGTAAAAGACATTATGGATCATTCATGTTCAGGACCTATAAAGAAGGTATAAATGCACTGTCGCAGATGAAAAAATTCCCTTCTGTGGCCAGGCTTTCTGACGAAGTTGAGACCTCTCTTTCACTGGAGGGGGAATTTCACGGTATTGCAGGAAATATTTTTGAAAAATATCTTAATTTAAGGAAGGTAAGGAATGGATCCATGCTAATTCTGGTCAACAATGATTCCAGAATTAGTGAAAAACCAGTTTCAGGCGTATATTCAACAAAAATCCCAGCCAAAAAGTGGTTTGAGGACAGATACTCCAGGCCTGCACTGGGAAACTTGCTCTGGAAGAAAGGATTCATACCAGATACACTGGAAACTGCCACCACCTGGGACAAACTTTATCCTCTTCACTCCAGTGTCAGGGAGGAATTCAATAAAACCATGGCTGAATGGGATGCAAAGGGAATAATCATGTCACATCTTTCCCACATGTACGAATCAGGTGCTTGCATTTACTTCACCTATGTGCTCTGGAAAGAGAAGGAACAACTTGATCTGCTGCTGGATGTCAGGGACAGACTTATAAAATCCTTTAGCGCAAATGGAGCTGCAATTACCCATCATCATGGTTCCGGAGAGTATTTCAGGAAATATTTGGATTCAGGGCTTGAAAAAAGGATGGATTCCATGAAAGATCCGCTTTTTTCGGGGGAATGAAAAATGGTGAAGGAATTTTCTTTCAGGACAAGGAAGAGGGATCTGGAGAATATAGAAAATGAAATCTTTGATGTGGCTGTGATTGGTGGTGGAATTACAGGAGCAGGAATTACAAACCTGCTGGCCCAGAACGGATTGAAGGTTATAATGCTGGAAAAGTCTGACTTCGGTTCCGGTACAAGCCAGGGTTCCTCCAAACTGCTTCATGGCGGGTTAAGATACCTGCAGAATGGACAATTCGCTTTGGTGAGAGAGCTACTGAAAGAAAGAAATTATCTTTTGAAGCACATGGAAATAGCTAGAATGCTGGAGTTCAGGATCCTGATCGGTAAAGGGCAATGGAAAAAGGGCACCATACGGCTTGGCCTAAATCTCTATTCCATGCTTGGAGGAAAGTCAGGAATACCAAGATTCCATAAAAATAATAAGGAATTTCCTCCTGGAATCGATGGATTCTTCAGCTACAGGGATGGATGGTGTGATGATTCCAGGCTGGTAATGTACCACGTGGTTTCAGCACATGAAAATGGTGCCATATGCCTTAATTACTGTGAATTCAAGTCTTCCTCAAATAAGGATAATGTCCATGAACTGGAATTCATGGATATTGTGGGAGATTCACTTAAGAAGGTTAAGGCAAAGATTGTGGTAAATTGCGCAGGCCCCTGGGCAAATACAGTCAGCCTGGCACTTGGAAATGAAAACAACCATGAATTCAAAATGAGCAGGGGTGTGCATATTGTGCTTTCCAGGGACAAATACCCTGGAAAGGCTGCAGTGGTTTTCCGATCTTCACTGGACGAAAGGCAGATGTTCATCATACCACATGATGAAGTTGTAATTGTTGGAACCACTGATACTTTCACGGAGAATTCTTCAGATTTTACCGTAGATGAACAATCTGTCAGGTATATTCTACAGAGTTCAAAGCCGGTGCTTGGAGATCTTTCTACTGAAGATGTAAAATCATCCTTTGCAGGCATCAGGGTACTGATGGGCGAAGGTAATGACCCGGGAAAAATATCAAGGGATTTCAGCATAACTGAAAACGATGGCATTATCCATGTTTTTGGCGGCAAGCTCACCAACCACAGGGTAGCAGCCAGGAAAGTAGCAAAAATAGTGTCCGGAAAACTGTCCATAAGGTTGCAGATCAAAGGTAAGCCCGAAATAACATACAAAAGGGGGAACCAGGATAATCCGTATGAATACGACATAATGCACGAATGTGCCATGTTTCCGGAGGATATCATGAGAAGGCGTGAGGGTTATTCCATTTATTTGCCGGATGGCGGTAAATCCAGGGAGGAAGAGATTAAGAAGACATTCAGGAGGATGATGGATGACTGACATCCTCCCACAGCTAAACAGTAGATCAAAAATCGTTTTAGAGAATCGTAAAAAGGTGCATGCAATCCTGAATCCAGTTGCAGGTGGGGGCTTTGCCTCAAAATCATGGCCTGATATCCTGAAAATTCTATCACACTTTGAACTTACTTATTCAACTACCAGCGGGCCTGGTGATGCAGAGAAGATTGCGAAAAAAGCCATTGACGATGGAAACGAATATATTGCCTGTGCTGGAGGAGATGGAACCCTGAATGAGATATTGCAGGCAGTGGCAGGCACTGAAACCATACTGATTCCGTTCTCAGCAGGTACCGGATCAGATTTCATCAAGAATTTCCAGGTTGAAGATTCAGGAAAAATAAGAGAGTTCGTGGAGAATGGAATATCATCCACTGTGGATATGGGAAAGATAAGCATGGAAGGAAAGGAGAAATTTTTCCTTAATATCGCAGAGGTTGGGTTTGGTGCCATGGTCACCACCAGGGTCAATGCACATAAAAAAACCAGGGGATCTGCCTCATTCAATGCAGCAATTTTCAGGGAATTGCTAAAATTCACTCCCTTCAATGCGAACATTGATTCTGAAGATTTTCATAAGGAGATGGAAGTTTCCGAAATAATCATAGCCAACGGGAAATACTTTGGTGGTGGAATAAAGGCAGCACCAGATGCCTTGCTGGATGATGGATTCCTTACTGTGCACATTATTCATGGTGCAGGAAGAATAAGGCTTTTGAAGAAACTGGGAAAATTAAGGGACGGGACATACATCCATGATCCCATGGTAACCACTATTAAGGTAAAAGAGATTAAAATTGCAGGGAGGGCACTTCTGGAAGCGGACGGAGAGGATCTGGGCCATGCTCCAGCTACCTTCACCGTTGTTCCGCATTCCCTGAGAGTGCTTGGCCCCCTGAAATGAGTTACCTCAATCCCCGCTGTTCACGAGGCCGAAGGACATTTCCAGCAGATCATTTTCTTTGTCGCTGACGAAGATGTGCCTGCTTTCCGTGAATTCATAGATACCTTCTGCACCCAGTTCCCTTCCGATGCCACTATTCTTGAATCCACCCCTGGGAGCTGCAGCCGATATAAGGTGGTAGTCATTGATCCATACAGTTCCAGCTTTCAGGTTTCCTGCAAATCTCAGTGCCTTCCTGTAATCCTCAGACCATATTCCTGCTGCGAGGCCATATTCAGAATTGTTAGCCATATCCAGTGCCTCCCTTTCGGAATTGAATTCAGTCACTGCCAGCACAGGGCCAAAAACCTCCTCCCTGGAAATTTCCATGTCCTCTGAAATGCCGGTCATTATCATGGGATCCACGTAATATCCACCCTCTGGAACTGATCCCTTGACTTTCTTCCTGTAATCTGCCCGGGCCCCTTCACTGAATGCCTTTCCCACCATCCCTTCTATTTTTCTTTTCTGGTCTTCAGTGGTAATGGCGCTTATATCCGTCTCCATATCCATTGGATTTCCGGGCCTCATCTTTTCCATATACCCTGAAAGTGTGGAAAGCAGCTTCTCCTTTACACTTTTATGGACCATGAGCCTGCTGCCGCTCTCGCAAAGCTGGCCCGAATGGAGGAATATGCCGAACATTATTCCTTTTGCAGCTTTCTCAATATCCGCATCACCCATCACAATGTTGGGAGATTTTCCACCCAGTTCCATTACAACTTTTTTTATGGTTCCGGATGCGTTCCTTGACACTTCCTTTCCTGTCCTGGTGCTGCCTGTGAATGAGAGACCCCTTATCTTTGTGCTTTGTGCCAGTTCCTTTCCCACTACGTGCCCCTCACCATTCACCACATTCAGGACACCATCAGGAAGTCCTGCCTTTGTAAAATCCCTGGCCAGTTCAAAGGTGGTAAGTGGAGTATAATGGCTTGGCTTCAGCACAACAGTGTTCCCTGCAAGTATAGCGGGAACAATCTTCCAGATGGCCATCAGAAGAGGCACATTCCATGGGGAGATTGCTCCTATAACTCCCATGGGGACATTCTCAACTATTCCATAACTGCCCGGGAATTCAGGATGGATAATTTTCCTCTTTTCCTTGAAAACTTTTGTCTGCGAGAAATATCTGATGTGCTGTGCAGCGATGTTCACATCCATGAAAGTGCTCTGCCTCATGGTCTTTCCGGTGTTCCTGGATTCGAGAACCGCATATTCCTCAGATCTCTCCTCAAATATTTCAACAAGCTTTTCCAGTATCTTTCTTCTGCTGGAAAGAGTGAATTTCTCCCATTTGGGAAAAGCATCGTAAGCAACATCAATGGCTCTCCTTGTCTGTTCGGGGCCACCCATTATCCCGGTGGTAATTATGCTCCCGTCTATGGGTGAACGTATCTGGTACTCCTTTCCCTCAAAATCGTCCTTCCCGTTTATAAAATTTCCATATCCCTTCATTTTATCACCTTCATGAAAAGTTCTTCCATTTCCTTTCTTCCTGTTTCCCTTGGATTCAGTGTGGTTCCCGTGGATTCCATCGCCAGGGAGACAAGAGTTTCCATATTCTGTAAATATTCTTCCTTCTTTATTCCTATTTTCTCTATACTTGTGGGCATTCCAATGATCCTGTAAAATTCCCTGACTGTTCCATCCAGTTTTTTCCTCCTCATCTCTTCCGGGAACATGCTGATGAGTTCATCATATTGGGAACCTGACTCCGGATAGTTGAATTCTATGACATAGGGAAGGAATATTCCCACACATATGCCATGAGGTGCCCTGTACAATGCACCCAGTGAATGGCCCAGTGAATGTGCCAGGGTGATCTGTGAATTTGAGAAGGACAGGCCAGCCATGGAGGCTCCCATGTGAAGATCCATTATTCTTCCCATGCCCTTTTCCCCCTTGGAGAGGAATGGAAGATTATGTGTTATGAGTTCAACCGCCTTTCTTGAAAAAATATCAGAATACGGGTTTTTCCATGCACTGGTATATCCCTCCACTGCATGGGTGAGTGCGTCCACTGCAGTGCTTCTCCTGATTTCCCATGGCAGATCCTTAACCATTTCAGGATCCAACACTGCATAGTCAGCGATAATTTCCGGTGAGGCTAACTCATTTTTTCTCTTGTGATCATCCTCGCTGATGACCGAGGCCCACGAACATTCAGATCCAGTTCCGCTGGTGGTGGGAATCAGCACAAGTTTTGCTTTTTTCCTGAGATCAAGGTTTACCATAGGTGTGATTTCATAAAGATCCAGATCCGGCCTCTCGTAGGAGACAAAACAGGCCTTGGCACAATCCATGCTTGATCCACCTCCAAGGCCAATTATAAGATCCGGCCTGAATTCATTCACTGTTTTGGCCTGTGATCGAATAAAGGACATGGTGGGCTCAACTGGTACATTACCTATGATCATGGATTCCGAACCTTCTGGTAGTTCCTTAATGACCTTTTGGGCCAGTCCCATGGAAACAATGTTCCTGTCAGTGATGATAAGTATCCTGCTGCAGGGTAGGTTGTTCAGGAACGATAGAGAGTCCTCCCCATATATGATGGAGGGACTCCTGAAGAACCACATCTAAAACTCCGAAGGCACCTGGGAAGCGGTGCTGACCATGAGTTTTGCTGCCTTGGTATATTTCATAATCTTTGCCATAGATCCCTTAAGCTTGAACTTCCCTGTCAGTATCCCTTTGATTGGATCTATTTCCCCATTAATCAGGTTCTTCCAGCTGGTAAACTTTCCGGAGTAAGTAAATTCCGCCTTAGGAATTTCATTCTCGCTGGATGAAAGCTTGTAACTCCTGCATTTGCCATGAAAAAGATCAAGGTAAAGATACGCATTACCTGAAAACTTCTCATCCGACTGTATGATCATGGTGATGCCACCTTCCCAGTCCCTGGCAGATTCTTCATATGCTTTGTTCTCGTTCAGTTTTTCATAATAGGCCTTTGCCCATTCCTCAGATGGAAATTTATACATTAATGATCTATAATCTGAATGTAATTAATCTTTACGTATGACTGCAAAAATACGGGTTTACTAATTCCCGGGTATTAATTACTGATATCAGGAAAAATAGTTGCATTTTTAGAATTTTTTAGTTTAATCT
>JAKAWY010000027.1:12099-15728 GCA_021816745.1 Thermoplasmata archaeon | reverse complement strand
ATGGACTGGAGGGGAATTGAACCCCTGGCCTCTTCCATGCCAAGGAAGCGATCTACCGCTGATCTACCAGCCCTCTTTTCGCATAATGGCTAATCCCTATAATATTTTAACTATTGTTCAAATTTTATTTAAAATATAATTTATAAAAATTTAATGAAATGGCAATTACGAAAAGCTTAATTTAGAAAGGTATATATCACAGATTACGTGTAATGAAATTATATTTCTAAAATGCATTAGGGGTTGCTAAATGGCAATTAAAATATCTGACAAGGAAGATGCTAAAAAGAAAAAGAAAAGGGAAAACCTTAGGAATCATGATAGAAATTCCGATCCCACTCCAGAACAGATGGAGGATTCAAGCGACACTGTTAATAGATCACCTTTTCAAAATGAAGATTCAAGAGATGAGTCCAAACCACGGGTAAGAGCAAGAATTTCCAATGTGGAAGAAGGTGGGAAGAGAAAGAAAAGGGGGCGTAAATACAGAAATCAGAGAAGAGGTGGGCCAGTAGATACGCCTCTTGAACTTGATGTGGTAAAAGAAGGTGACAAACCTCAAAAACAGGAGGATTTTTTAACTTTTAGCGGTACTAATGCGAATGTTGCAAAAGATAACACATACCATGAGGAAACAAATTCTGATTATGACCCCTCACCAAGGCGAAGGGCAAGAATTTCCACTGTAGCAGAAGGAGAAAAAAGGAAGAAGAAAAAAGCTTCAAAATTTTCTAAAAATAAGATGAAGGAATCTGAGCATACTTCAGATGAATTCATATTATCTGATACGACAACTGTTTCTGGAAATTTACGTGAAAATCAGTTAAATGATGAAACGATTATGACCGATTCACAAGCTTCGCAGGATTCTGAAGCATATTCTTCCAAAAGGAGGAATAGGATAAATGTAGTTTCTGAAGGAGGAAAGAAAAAGAAACCATCCAAAGGAAGAAAGTTCAAGAATGCTCAAAAACGGGAGTTTCAATCTTCAACTGCAAATTCTTCCGAGCAAAGCGCTTCAGGGGACTCGGTAATTACAGAAGCACTTCCCACTGAGCCCGCTAGAAGAAGGGCAAAGATCGTTAAAGTTGAAGGAGGAAGGAAAAAATCTGGGGGGTCAAACTTATTTTCAGGGTTATCCAGGAGGGGCTCAAAATCCTCTGATTCTTCTGAGAGTCTCGAACTTAAGAAAGAAATGGAGGTTCTTAAAAACCTCAAAAAGAAAAAGAAATCCAATATGGCCGAAGAGGCCAGAAAAAGGATAGAAATCGCAAAGGAAATCACACTTCCAAAGAACATTGAATCCATTGAAAAATATAGTATTATACCGGGTGTGGTCAATGTTGAGATCATCTGGAACAAGGATATGCTTGAATCAATTTATGTGGTTACTGAACCGGAACTGGAATTCGAGGAGACGGAATACCTGGCAAGAATAGAAGCTGATATGGAGCAGGTTATAAGAAGCCTTAAGACACTGCCCGATGATCTTTCAACCATCAGCATTGAGAAGATTGCATCAAATTATCTTACAGGGAGAAAATCCGTTTATTCGCTTAAAACCATTGAAAATCTGAAATATTATATTGGTAGGGATTACGAGGGTTATGGGCCCCTGGATGCCATCATCAGGGATCCAATGGTAGAGGATATATCATGCAATGGTGTGGGTGTACCAATCTTCATTGAACATAAAATTCATGGTTCGCTTAAAACGAACATTGTTTTCGAATCCGATGAACAGCTTGATTCCTACGTGGTAAGACTGGCCCAGTTATGTGGAAAAGAGGTTTCAATGAATGAACCTATAGTTGATGGAACGTTCCCTCAGGGGCACAGGATCCAGATAACCTACGGAAAAGAGATATCAGCCAAGGGGTCATCCTTTACCTTCAGGCTTTTCAGGGAAACACCTTTCACACCCATAGAACTGATAAAGTATGGTGCTGCCACGTCAGAGGTTGTGACATATCTCTGGTTTGCGGTGGAAAATCTTAAATCTGCAATTATTGCCGGTGTCCCCGGAGTAGGAAAAACATCCACCATAAATGCCATGTTAATGTTTATTCCTCCAAACACGAAAGTATTCAGCATTGAGGAAACCAGGGAGATTAACATATTGCACCAGAACTGGGTGGCCACTTCAACCAGGGAGAGTATTTATTCCAGTGGAACCGATTCCAAGAATCCCCCTATTGGTATGTTTGAACTGGTGAGAATGGCCATGAGGCAAAGGCCCACATATATCGTTCTTGGTGAAATCAGGGGAAGAGAATCCTACTCACTGTTCCAGGCCATATCCACTGGGCATACGGCTTATTCCACCATCCATGCTGATTCCATGGAAACATTGATCAACAGGCTTGAAACAAATCCGTTAAACATCCCCAGGGTTCTAATCAGCTCACTGGACTTCGTTGTATTCAACAAGTTCATCAGGATGGGAAGCAGAAGTTACAGGAAAATTACTGAAATTGACGAAATTATGGGCATAGATCCTGATTCAGGGGAGATTCTGTATAATCGTGTCTTTGGCTTCGATTTTACCGAAAACCGCCAGTTGTATTCGCAGTACAGCAGGCTTCTGAAGGAAGTAAGGGAATCTAAGCAGATGTCAGAGGAAGACTTCCAGAAAGAATTCAGTCAGAGGAAAAAGCTCATTGAAAACATGGTGCAGAACGGAATAAACGATTATGAAAGAATTACCAAGGTGATTAATATTTTCTATAAGGATAAAGAATCCGCATTTAAGTTGACAGGTGGAGAACTATGATGAGGGGTAGAAAATCTGTACCTGCCCTGACACCGGGGTTTGGCAAGGAGACAAAAAAACCGAAGAAATCCAAAAGTACCATGATTATTCCCGCTCCCACATCCTTTGACAATATGTCCAGGAGATTCTTCGGAAATCTCCTTGAGAGATATGCTGATCTCAGTGGAATTGAACTGGATCTCCAGAAAGCAAAAATGCCCATTACTGCCATCAATTATCTTTCAAAGGGTATCTTTGGCGGAATTATATTCACCATTGCATCATTGATTGCAGTGAATGTCATGACTTTCCTGTTTCCAAGCTTTACAGTGATGTTTTTTGCATTCTGGTTCATGTCAGTGGTTATATTCTTTGTGATGCTTGTACAGTATCCCAATTCCGTTGCCGGAACAAGGAGAAAAAAGATAGACGCAGTGCTTCCACTGGCCATGGGATATATCGCAACCATGGCATCTGCAGATATGCCTCTGGACAACATTATTTACGAACTTTCCTCCAGCAAGGAATATAATGAGCTTGCCAGGGAGGCTAAGGGAATATCTGTTTCCACAAAGCTGTTTGGCAAGGATATTATAACGGCTGTAAAGGAGGGTGCAATTTACACTCCATCCCAGAGGTTCTCGGAATTCCTGCAGGGGATAATTACCACTATGACCTCAGGAGGAGATCTCAAAGAATATTTCAAGCAAAAGGCATTCCAGTACCAGACTGAACTCAGCACACTGATCAAGAGAAACACTGAGTCACTGTCAGTTCTGGCAGAGAGTTACATCATTGTGGGAATTATGTTCCCGTTAATTCTGATGGTAATTATTGGAACTGTGACATCGGTTATACCAGGGGAAGGTTCCCTTAC
>JAKAWY010000027.1:0-11999 GCA_021816745.1 Thermoplasmata archaeon | reverse complement strand
TTCTTCTTCCCGCAAATTTCAAGCCAGACAGGTGGAGGCTCCACAGGAACGCTGAGCATATCTTCCGGATCTTTCGCCCTTATAGAGAAAATTTTCAGTTTCGGAATTATCGTTCAGAGTATTGCCAGTGGACTCATATCAGGCGTGTTCAGGGACGGGAGGCTTGTATCTGGTACACTGGTTTCCGGCATACTGATTATTATAAGTATAGTGGTGCTGAGCGTGGTAGGGGTGATGTAAAATGGCAATACTGAAGAAATCCGCCAGAAAGGGTAGCAGTGGAAAGCAGGTCATATCAAGATTGAGATATCCAAAGAGAACCAGTGATGACAAGTTCTTCCAGGAAATTATACCTGGAAGGGTATTCTCAAGGGTATACTTTGAAAGATCCAGCTATATTTTCAAATATGAGGTGGATGAACCAACCCTGAAAGACAAGGCCATGAAGATTTACAGCAGGCTGAGGACAGAATTCATAAAGAAAATAACGGACCCACAGACCAAGATTTTCGGGGAAATCAGGAAAGAGGAGGTGGCAGCAGACCTTATAAAGAACATAAAGGCACTGGGCACCTTCACATGGGATGAGATAGAATCCATCACGTATTATGTAGAGAGGGATATCCTGGGATTTGGAAAGATAGATCCACTGATGAAGGATCCAAACATAGAGGATATCTCATGCGATATGCCCGGAGCTCCTGTTTTTATCTTCCACAAGGCGTTCGGATACATACCCACCAACATCATTTATGAGGAAGAGGAACTGACAGTTTTCATTAAAAAGATACTGCAGGATGTGGGTAGGCACATATCCATATCAAACCCCATAGTGGATGCAACACTGACTGACGGTTCCAGGATATCGTGTTCAATTGGAAGATACATCACCAACAAGGGTTCATCCTTCACCATCAGGAAATTCAAGGAAGAGCCCATGACTCCCCTTGATCTTATAAAGAGGAATTTGGCAAGCCCCAAAGCATTTGCATATCTCTGGGCCCTGACAGAATACGGTGGAAACATGATGGTGGTTGGTGGTACTGCCACAGGCAAAACCACCCTGATGAATGCAATTCTGCTTTTCATTCCATCCCAGAAGAAGATTGTTTCCATCGAAGATACCAGGGAAATCAACCTTATACATGAAAACTGGGTACCCATGACCACCAGGCCCGGGTTTGGGCAGCTTAACAGGGAGACCGGAAAGAGGAATGGAGAGATTGACATGTTCGATCTACTTACCATAACCATGAGGCAGAGGCCCAGTTACGTTGTGGTGGGAGAAGTAAGGGGAGCGGAGGCATTCACACTCTTCCAGGCCATGTCCATAGGAAGGTACGTTTTTGGAACATTCCATGCAGATGATATCAGCACCTTTATCCACAGGATGGAGTCCAAACCAATCAATGTCCCGAGGAATATGCTCCTGACGCTGGATGTGGTTATAATTCTGCAGAACGTAACCGATGAAAGGGGTTCCAGGAGAAGAATCAAGACCGTTTCAGAGATTGCAGGACAGGATGAGATATCGAAGGATGTCGTGGTCAACAATGCCTTCACCCTGAACGTGATGTCCGATACCCAGGAATACTCAGGTTTCAGTTATGCGCTGAAAAGAATTGCTGATAAAGAGGGAAAATCAGAGGAAGAAATGGAGAAGGAAGTAGAGGTCAGAGCTGAAGTACTTGAAAAAATGATCGAGAATGATGTAAATAACTACAAGGATTTTGTCAGGGTCGTAAATCTTTTCTACAGGGACAGGAACCAGGTGTTTCAGGCTCTGGAAATGGATGACTGGATTGTGGAAGAGTCAGAAGAGGCCTGATCCAGGGCTCTGCTACCCCTCTCTGATAATTTTGGAAGAAGTTTTCCTGCAGCGTATGGTGTATAAAGTGTCTGCAGCACCATGGAAATAAGTACAATGAATATCACATAGGCCTCTATTACGCTTCCCCATTGCAGGAGCAGTTTATTACCTGAAAGAATTCCAATGGCCAGTGGAACTGAGGATTGCACCACGGAAACCACGCCTTTTGGCCCTGAAATGGCAATGAAAATTTTAGTTCTCAGTGACATGGTCCTGCTGCTGGGAGGAATGGCCAGGGAAGCAAAAACTGCAGTGGGCCTGGTTACAAACATGATGAATAAGGTAAGGATTAGTCCGCCTAAGAAGTAGACATAAAAGTCATTAATGGTTACTATGGCCCCCATGAGTATGAAAATAACTCCCTGGGAAAGGAATGAAAGGTTTTCCTGGAAATTGGACTCCCTGGACCAGAATATCCCACGATCTGAATAGTTCCCCACCACAGCGCCGGTGGCAATAATGGCCGGGAAAGGTGTTATTCCCATTCCATACAGGATAGTGAGTTCAAAGAGTACCACGCCCAGCATCAGCCCGACGATGAGGTTCTCGAAGTCAAGCAGCTTGTTAAGGTAGATGACAGCGAATCCCAGGGATATACCCACCACGGCCGGAACCAGTATCTGGATTATAAGAAAAGCGGGTATCGCAGGAATCAACCCTGTATAGCTGCTTATGGTGACGAAGAGCGAAGAGTAGGAGGATCCGGAATAGATCAGGGTAATGAACAGAGTCACAAGGATGATGGCCAGTGGATCATTGAAAAGGCTCTCACCAACCAGGGTTCCGGAATAGTTGTCCTGTATCTTTATTTTCTTGAAAAGCGGGAGGAGTGTGGATGGATCTGTGGGAGAAATAATGGCTCCGAAAAGCATTCCTATTATTAGTGGTGCTCCAGTTAAAAATGAAAAGAACATTCCTGCCATCACTGCAGTTATCACCATACCAACAGTATTCAGTGAAATTATGCTTCCAGAATATTTTCTCAATACCCTGAAGTTGATGTTATGGGATTCGTAGTAAAGAATAATGGTAAGTCCCAGGACACCCATACCAAAGGTTGCAAAGTTGTTCAGGAGATTTGTGGCAAAGGTGAGCGTTATAATATTGCTCAGCGGGCCAAATAGCAGTCCAAATCCTATCAATATGGGAATTTCAACGATGGAAGCCTTCCTGGCTATGGGTATAGAGAATGCTGCTATAATGAGAAGTAGGCTTATCTGTATGAACTCAGAGTCACCAAAGGCAACCATGAGTCTAGTCCTCCAGGGCCAAAGGCAATCTTCGCTTGTGGTCGCTTCTATTGTACAGTTCCCTTATTTTTTCACCGGCTGGAGTATCTGGAAACCTTCCATTCTTCCTGAACTCCGAAACTGCATTATCAATCTCCCTGTAGGAAAGTCCCAGTTCATCCTCATCCCGTTGCCCTTCCCAGAGGCCAGCGCTTGGAGGCTTCATGATAATGGATTCAGGAACACCCATTATCTCAGCCATGTTCCATACCTCGGATTTTGTTAAATTAATGATAGGCTCGAGATCGCAGGCCCCGTCGCCAAATTTCGTAAAATACCCAGTGAGGAATTCTGAAAGGTTTGTGGTTCCTATGACCAGTCCCCCATGGACATTTGCCTGAAAATAAAGAATACTCATCCTAATCCTGGATTTTAGGTTACCATAATCCATGTTTCTCCCCTTTGGAAGAAGATCCACCATGGAGTTGTACACATTGTCCATGTGAATGGTCTGTATCTGGATGCCAGAGGATTTCTCCAGTTTTGCGATATCCTCATAGTCCGATCCGGGCGTTCCTGAATCTGGAATAAAATAGGCATGCACCTTTTCTTTCTCAATTGCTTTAGATATAAGCATAAGCACCAGTGCGCTGTCAATACCACTGCTGATGCCAATAATTGCGGGCTTGTCCGACAGATTATTCCTTAGAAACTGCATGATTTTTTCAGGTTTAAAGCCCATAATGGTAATGGTATTAATTAAGGTCTAAATAATTATTTGTAATTTTTCAGTAATTAAGCCTGTCTTCAAGCCTTTTAATAGCTATGGTCATAAAATTTTTCATGAGAATAGAAGTGGTCACAGGTCCAACGCCTCCCGGAACGGGGGTAATGAATCCTGCCTTGCCCTGTATGTCAGGGAAATTTGCATCGCCCACAACTCCCTTCTCAGTCCTGGTTATTCCCACGTCTATGACTGCCGCTCCCTTTGAAATATAGCTTGAATCGAGGTATTCAGGCTTACCGGTTGCAGTGACAACAATTCCCGCCCTTGAGGTTTTTTCCTTTAAGTCAACAGTCTGGCTGTGGCAAACGGTGACAGTGTAATTTCTGTTTATCAGTGCAAGGGCAAGGGGCCTGCCCACGACTTTTGTCCTGTTTACAATACAGACATCCTTCCCGAATTTTCCGTCCAGGCTCTCAATGATCTGGAGGCATGCATCGGCTGTGGCAGGAATGATGGTCTTTTCTCCAGCCATGTTTTTGCCCATGTTTAAAAGGTTAATTCCTTCCACATCAAGATAATCCGGCACAATCTGAGTTGCATCCCTTTCACTGATCCATGGTGGAAGTGGCCTTTCCATGATGATTCCGTCCGGTTCTGCCTCCATTAGAAGGTTTTCAATATATGCCAGCGGGGACTTGTTTCCGGCAGGTTCAGGTACCCTGATGTAGTAGCATTCGATGGAAAGTTTCTCACCCTTCTTTATTTTGCTTCTTCCATAGATGCTGTTCTCTGATGTCTGTGCAGGATCTATGATGGCCAACCTGGGCTTTCTCCCCCTTATGTCGTAAAATCTTCTGGAGAGTCCCAGAGTCTCTTCATCGATCTTTCTTGAGAAAACTTTTCCATCAAACAGGACACTTTCAGTTATTGCCATTTGATTACGCTCTTTATCTCACCGGCAGGTTTCTGTGTGAACACACTGGTTTCACCAGGTTTGAAGTATGAGGTTATGATATTTTTCATGGTATCCCCATGCATTCTGTTCCATTTGGACAGGTAGTCAAGAGCTTTGATGTAGTGAATTCTGGCAGCGTCCACTGAACCGGCTATAGTTATATTCTTTTCCACTATATGATCTATATCATTCCCGGTAAGTTCAACATCCGGTGCCCTCCCATTGGTTCCGAAAAGTATCAGTATGCCGTTATAGTTCAGTTTTCTCAGATATTTCAGGATGGTGCCCGGATCTCCACTGGTATCAATGACCAGATCCAGGGGTTTGGCTGGAAAATCTGGATCCTTGGAGGTATCCACAAATTTTATGCCAAATTCGGAGCACATCTCCAAAGAATTTTTCTCAATGGGGTGCCTGTTGGAAATCGTTGTGTCAAAACCATAATCTTTAGCTAAAAAGGAATAGAGAAATGCCTCACAACCCGTTCCAACTACCAGGGCAGTTTTTCCCTCAAGGGTAGATATCCCGTTTCCGAAAATGGATCTGGAAGATACTCTCTCAAACACTTCAAAGGCCTTCACCACATTCTTCATGGGTTCCGTGAGCACTCCAAGATCTCCTATGCTCTTATCTTGTATTTTCACAAGATTGAAATCGAATTCCTGGAACTGCTCCCTCATGAAACCATGCAGGCCTGTGATGCCCGCTTCATGCTTGTCTCCATCTGAACAGTTGTCCGGCCTTCCGATCAGGCAGTTTGGACAGTGGCCCGGTCTCCTTACAATGGGTATTACGAGATCTCCGGGAGAAAACTCACTGGATGAGGATTCTACCACTTCACACATGGATTCATGCCCTATCACCAGATAATCATAATTTGAAGGGTCGTACGAAAAAGGGAGAGCACCCCTGACAATCCCCCTGTCAGTTCCACAGATTCCGGTAAGTACCGGTTTTAAGCTGACATTTCCTTCTTCTCCGGTAATATTTACTGATCGGTATTCAATCCCGCCTTCGGGTGCCTTGGTCACGTACGCTTTACACTCAGACATACATGAAAAGTCTCTTATTTTAAAAAAAAGTTTCCATTTTTTATAAAAAAAATAAATCTTTAGATATAATTATTAATTATTTCCCTTATCCTCCCTCAACTCTCTTCTGAGTATCTTTCCTACCACGGTCTTCGGGATTGAATCAGTAAACTGGACAATCCTGGGTACCTTAAAAACTGCCAGGTATTTGAGGCAGTATTTCTTTACCTCGTCTTCTGTCATTTTCTGGTTCTTCTTCAGCACAATAAATGCCTTGACATTTTCACCACGGTGTATATCCTTCACACCAATCACGGCTGCGTCCTCAATCTTCTCATTCTTCAGCAGTATTTCCTCCACCTCTCTCGGGTAGACATTGTATCCGCCTGCAATGATAAGATCCTTTTTACGGTCTATGATGTGGATATATCCCTCATCATCCACAAATCCTATATCACCGGTGAAGAGCCATCCGTTCCTTATGGTGTCTTCCGTCTCTTTCTTGTTGTTAAGATATCCAAGCATTACCTGGGGCCCGCTTATTATAAGCTCTCCGGGCTCATTTAACGGCATCTCCTTAATGCCGGTTTCCCTGTCCACAATTTTTATCCTGGTTCCCGGAAATGGTACACCCACAGAATTCACTTTCTTAAAATTCCTGTTGACAGGGGTGGCGCAGACAATGGGTGATGCTTCAGTAAGCCCATAACCTTCAATTATCATTCCTCCGGTTTTCTGGGAAAGCTCGATCTCAATCTCCTGTGGAAGAGGGGCCCCTCCTGACAGCAGTCCATTAATGTTTGAAAGATTTATTTTGGAACTGTTCTTATTCATAAGTATGGAATGGTACATTGTAGGAATACCCGGGTAGATCAGGTTTTTCTCAGTAGAAATGGTTTTCATAACCCGGGGGGTATCTCTGGGATCCGGCAAAATTATCATTTTCTTTTTCCAGTAAATTGGTGTTAGCAAGGCGGTGGTAAGCCCATATATGTGGAAAAATGGAATTGCAGAAAGCACAACAAGATCATTCTTGTAAAGATCTTTACCAAATTCTGTCAATGCATAGGTATTAGAAACCAGATTCCTGTGAGTCAGCAACGCACCTTTCGGAGTGCCTGTTGTCCCTCCTGTATACTGGATAACAGCAGGATCCCTGGCAATATCAATAACAGCCTTGTTTATCTGCCCGTCATTGTTCATCACATTCTTCATGAAGAAAATATTCTTTGTTTCCTCCACTTTCACTGTTTCTCTTTTTAGTTTCTTGGAAAGGGAATAGATTGAACCTACAAAATTAGGGAGATAGTCCGAAATTTTGCTGATTATAACCTTGTTCAGCAAGGAAGGTACGAATTTCTGTATCTTCGGAAAAAAATCATCCAGGGTTATAAATGTGGTAGTGGTCGAATCCACAATTTTTTCCCTGATCTCAAAATCAGTATAAAGGGGATTAAGGTTTACCACGGTGCATCCAAGCTTCATGGCTGCGAAGAAAGCAATCACGTAATGTGGAGAGTTGGGAAGCATTACTGCTATCCTGTCAGATTTCTTTACACCTAGGCTGGACAATCCCTTTGCAAGCTTGTTTACCTCTGTATTCAGTTCCTTGAATGTAAATTTCTTTCCAATAAAATCAATAGCCTGGCCCTTGGGAACAGTCTTTACAGCATTTTCCAGCACTTCGTAAAGGCTAATTTCTGGAATATGCAATTCTCGCTTAACACCCTTCGGATATTTGGACTCCCACTTGCTCTCAAACGTATCATAAACACTTTCTGAATCTGCCACTTCAAACACCTAACTTAATAACAACGTAATTTTAAGTAAAGTATTTGATTTTTTTGATAAGGTAATTTTTGATCTTTTTACTTATAAACTAAAATGTACGGTTCAGATCAGGAAAACGGGTTTCATTATGGGCAGAATCAGATCTGGTGCCCCATTTTCTCTTTCTTTGTGAGAAGATAAAATTTGTTGTAATCAGTGAACTGGCTCTTGATGGTTATCCTGTCTGTGACCTTAATTCCATTGGCTTCAAGAAAACTTATCTTTTCAGGGTTGTTTGTCATAATGCGAACACTTTTGATACCGAAGTATCTCAGCACTTCCACTGCATAAGTGTAATCTCTCTTGTCAGCAGGCAGTCCAAGTTTAAGATTCGCCTCCACAGTATCATACCCCTCTTCCTGAAGCTGGTATGCCTTTATCTTGTTGATTAGGCCAATCCCTCTTCCTTCCTGCCTGAGGTAGATGAGCAGTCCATAGGGTTGCTCTCCCAGATATACCATGGATTTGAGCAGCTGATCCCTGCAATCACACCGTTCAGAGCCAAAAACATCACCAGTGAGGCATTCACTGTGAATTCTCATGGGCACGTCTTCTTTTCCCTGTATATCTCCCTTTACAATAACTGCATTCTCGTTTGCAACTTCATTCTGGAATGTATATATATCAAACTTCCCGGCAAGTGTAGGTAATTTAGCTTTTGCTGCTAATTTTATCATTCTTATCAGTCAATTATATTGATGACATATTAAAAGGTATATCGCAATAGTTGGTATAATGTAACATATGGTCGAATTAAATTCATGTTTCCTGTGATTCCACATGTGTTTACATTTATAATTTCATAAAAAGATCAGCTTGCATTGATCAAAGAATCATTTTACTGAACCTTAACTTAGAGGGCCGGGTCCGGGAATTGAACCCGGGTCCGGGGATCCACAGTCCCCAAGGATACCCACTACCCCAACCCGGCCATGCAGCACAGTAATTTCAACATATATTTTAACACTTTTGAGTTGAAAATTGCTTTTCCATTAAATCAATGTTTTTCAAATGAATGCAGAATCTATTTTCTTAGCATTTTCCAGTTGAAAAACTATCAGTATAATTTAAGGTCATATACGGATCGGATGCTGGAATTTCGTATGCACAGGTGAGAACTGTACCTGGATCAGGCGAATAACCTTTCAGTGTAGTCCCGGTCTGTGAATCCCAGTCTTTTACTCTTTGCTGGTCATAACCAGCACAAACATCACCGCAATAAATATTCTTTACCACCAGAATTTTCTGGAGTTGTGGAAGCATGGAAGCGCTAAATCCTCCCTCTATTACCGGATAAACTTCTCCTGGCCCCAGGGTAAAAATAAAAACTACAGACGAATTTGAAGCATTAATTGTGCCAGATGATCCCTGCTTTGTAACCAACCCAATGGGCATCGTGTTTCTGGAAACCCCAAGATTCTTTAAAGGTGTAGAATTGGTCGATGTGTTTATCCAGTTCACTCCGAAATTATCAGACGGATTTGTCCCTGAGGCACCTCTACCGAAGCTGTTTGCCACATAGACGGGCCAGAAGGCTCCCCCAAACATATAGTTGTTTCTCAGGATCACAAGTTGTTGTATATTCTTGCTATGATTTTCCAGCTTCCATTGTACAGTTCCACTGGCTTCGTCCTGCCAGGAAACAGAGCAGGATATCTCTCCGTTTAAAGCTGTAACAGATCCGAGAACCGGGCCCGGTGCTTTTCCTGCAGCAGAAATTCTTTCTCTCTCAGGCAATATCCATGGCATATGTAGTAAACCAAATCATGGGATATATCCATTTTGTGAAAATGTCAGCTAATTAATGGGCAAGATGGGCCAGCAGCATTCCAAAATAAACCTGTACATAATGATAATCGAAAACACTCCTCATCCCTGTTTCATCCATAATCCCTTCCAGTATGATCATGTTCCAGTAGCTGTCAGGTTTAGCCTTATCCACAAAAGCCATGCTCATTTCATGAAGCGGGCTGAAGTTTGATTTCCTGATGCAGTTAATTACAATTTCTTCATATTTTGCACTTTCAGGAGCATATCCGTAGGGTCCATCCTTAAAATGGCAATGGGCCTGATCCGCACTGATGACAATTGATACTTTCTTTTCGTAGTCCATGCATATCTTTGAGATCTCCTTTCCAAAATCGCGAAGTGAATTTAGATACCATATTCTTGGCTGTCCCATGTAAACGATTGTTTTCTGCCTGAAGAACTGCAATGGTATAAGGGTTCCAAAATCCAGCGGGAACACAGAATCCGGGCCGGAAGAAGTTACAAAAGATGCCTCTTCAGCCAATGGACAATCATGAATAATTCTTCTGGACAGAGCCCGATCATTTATGTATTTCTCATCCAGTGTTTTGGATTTGAGTTTAAAATAACCCTTAAAACTCTCAGTATTCAACACACTGACATGTTTTCCAAGCTTCAATCCATGAGGGCTGATGATCACTATAACTTCTGAATCATCTTTCTTTGCAAGATTCGAGATTGCATCATGCATGATCCTGCTCTCTGCGTTTGGAAGATCCAGGATCTCGTCACCGTGAGGAATAAGGTAAACCTGATTCAAAACCATATACAATGCCATGCAATGGGAAATATAAGAACTTTGATTTCTAGAATCCCAGAAGATCTTCCACGGTACCAATGGATTTCCAGGCAACGGTCCAGATGGTTAACTCGTTATCAAAAATTGATACAGGTTTTAAAGCTGAATAAACGTCGCTCAAAAAATCTCCCTCGGAAAAACCGCCTATAATCAGGTTCATGTCTTTTTTCTTGCATATTTCTTTTATATTTTTTCTTTCACCTGATGGGGAGAGAAGCACGTTTTCGCAATTATCCATTAAAAGAGAATCCCATTTTCCCTGCTCAGTCCACATAAGGATTTTTCCGTCAGGTGCTTCCGTTTTGCCGTTTACAAGCAGCTTCTCCATCAGGCCTGCAAATCTGTTGTAAGACTTCGGTACCCTGGTTTCAGGGGCAATTCTTATGATAATATTGTTCCTGGTGTGAATTCTGATTGAGAGCATCCCTTTTTTGTTTAATATGGAATCCTGAACAACATTCAGCAGCATGTGAAATATATCCGGTCTTCCCCGCCTGTTTGACATACCGGGAAAGTGTCTCTCAATGGCACTGTGCATATAATTTGAATCCAAAAGCATCTGCCTAGGGTTCTTATTTGAGGAATTTGCAATTTTCCTGACCTGGAAATCATCCCACATGGTTGGTGGAACAAGTTCAAGTTCTGCATCGACAATACTGAGGTTAAACATGCTCTTATGGGTTAGATATTTGCATAATATTAGTTCTTTGCATCACTTCAAACTATTATTGTTTTTAATTGAAAGATGGAGAATGATTTTTGAATTTTCACTATGGAAACAATCAGGTTAATAAATGAAAACAGTTTGACAATTTTTTTTATCAGACTAACTTAAATTATATACTGAAATACGGAAAAGATGAGCAATATTCCAATGCACAGAATATTAAAGGACCACACTAGGCAGGAGATTGTAAGGATATTAGGAGAAAACGAAAATGCAACTTATACTGATCTTCTGGGGCGACTTCAGATATCAACTGGGAGGCTGAATTATCACCTGAAAATTCTTGCACCATTTCTATCAAAACAGAATGGCAATTATTCTCTTACAGATACAGGAAAGAATCTATATCATATTCTTGAATCCTTTCAGATTATGGAAAAGGGGGAGGAAAAATCCGTTTATTCTATGATCGGGTGGTTACTTTTATTAATCTCTTTGAGCAGTTTATATTTTATGATTTTGCCGGGAAACCCTTACATTGAATTCGCAGGGATAATTACAATGATAATTTCCCAGTTTATGTTTTATTACGACGGAAAGTTCAAGTTTAACACTATGGAATTTCTTGGCATCCTCTTAATATCTTTATTATTTTCAGGAGTCGCAATAATGAACGGTTTTGATTTTGATCCAAACCTTGGATTCAGATTAAACTTTATCTTTGATGTTCCTGTATTAATCCCTGCTGCTATGATCTGTGGTTCCTCCTTAAGCTGGGCACAATCATCTGCAAAAAGAATACTTTTAACCGTGGGTTCCTTTATCTTTGAATCTTTTATACTATATTGGTTTTTTACATCAAGTCTCGTTGTAATTTTATCACTACCGGTTATAACGATTCTTTCACTTGTTGCCCTTAAATTTTCAGGAATATCCTTTACACTTAAGGAAATTTTAATTGCATTTTCGATCTTTTTCACATCTTTAATTATTAGTGTTATTTTGGTGAATAGTTATATAAACTTCTCAAGGAGCATAACTTTCCCATTACCTATGCTTGCTTTTGTGTTATTTGGATATTA
>JAKAWY010000026.1 GCA_021816745.1 Thermoplasmata archaeon | reverse complement strand
GAGCCTGAGGCTCCTTTTGTGAATCCACCAAGAATTGTTACCAGAGTTGCTGCAAGAACCACGGTGATGGCTATGAGCAATATGGTTGCAATAATCGGGGAAACAGCCTTATCATCTTTAGATATTACCTGTCTCATGTCGATCTCATAAAGTAATCAAATTATCTATTTAATAATTTAGTTTTGTGAAAAAATTTCAATGTTTTATACTTTTAATTATATTTTAAATTACACACTAATTTTTATACAACTTTATTGTTAGGAATTTCTGTAATTCCCAAACCTTATTTAACACCATTATTTACACCATTATATGAGTATTCTTTCCACTGACATTATTCCTTTAATCAGGGCATTTAAAATTCAATTTTATTTTTTTCTTGTTTTTACCATAGGCCTCATGATTTTTAGGATAATCCGTGTTAAAACTGGCAAAAAATACTCAAAATCAATTATAATTTATCCTCTTTTGTATTTTTTTCTAACACTTTATTCCTCCATAACGTTGACATTTTCTCAGTTTGAATTTTTCATGATTCTCTACTTATTTGGCCTAATTGCCGGTTTTATCATTGGAGATCTCTCCATATTCAAGACCAGGAAAGGTGAAGAATTGTATGAATCCTCAGGTACAGTGGCATTTGCATGGTCCCTTCTTTTCCTGATCAAGTGGTACTCATACCTATATGGCCAGAATTACCCCTCTCTTTTAGATCCCATAATTACACTAAGCTTTACACTCCTTGCGGGAATACTTTTTGGTGAAGCGTTAGGAATTATTTTCAAGCACAGGATAGTAAAAGGTTAGATTTTACTGGCATTTACACTAAACCCGGTTTCAAAAACTTCACCTTTTTTCAATACCACAAGACCCTCTCCACTATTGAAGGAATCAATGGCTGATGACATGGGTTCCACAGCTACATATGAATTTTCTGCATATTCACCATTGTAAAGCATGATAAATTTGACTCCCGTGGTTTCCATATCATACTTATATTTCTCACCCTCAATGGAGACTGGCCCCTCAACCATGAAACAGTCATCAAAGGTACCAACTTTTCTTGGCCTGACATTCCTGTAATATTCCATGTAACTCCCTGATGGAAAATATCTGTCAGATTTCATGACCTTTTTCGGCATGCTGGAAAAATGCACTTTCCAGTCAGGCCCGGTGCGAAAATAAGGATGGAATCCAGGTGCCAATGGAGTCACATCTGCATGGCCTGTGAATTTGGCCCGAATAGAATAACCAGTCTCTTTGACTTTGAAAGTCAGCATGCATTCTAAATTAAATGGAAACCCATCGTTATCCAGGGTAGTTGAAAGAACAGCCAGATCGTTCTCACGCTGGATAATTTCCCAGTCCTGATCCTTGGCAAACCCATGAATGGAATTCCCTTCTCTGTTTAAGGGAAAATTATAATTTTTACCCATGAAGGAATAGCTCCCTTTCCTGATCCTGTTTGCGTATGGAAAAAGTGGTGCGATACCTCCATGTGTTTTTGCTTCCATTACTCCGGGCTTAATTATATCATAATCACCCAGTGTTATTTTCGTTACATATCCCCCATGTTCGGAAATATGCATCTTCATGCTTCCGGATTCAATTATCATTAATCTTCCACGTCCTGAAGGAACCTTATAATCTTCACATCAGGAATGGTTCTCTTAATAATTTCATGAAACTCTTTTCCGGTTTCCATTGACTCCTGGCACATGGATATTGTTTCCTCAAGAGAGAGGGTTACACGTTCCCCATTTCTTTTAATTATAAGTGCCCTGCCCAGATCTCGGCAATCAATGCCCATATTTAATTCCCCTGACAGTAATTCTTAGTCCACTGACTGCTGTGACAACCACGGTATCGCCCACAATAATCTTCTCTCCAAACTCTGTGTGTGCAGTCCAGTTAACTCCATCAACACTGACTGTAACCACGTGTCCGTTGTCTGCAATAACCCTGCCTTCCTTACCAATGAGGCTGTGTGAACCTGTAAGTGGTTTTCTCCCCCTTGGATACCAGAGCAACAATCTGTAGAGCCATGCGCCGAGGAAAAAGAAAACTATAGCTACAAGAATTATTGTAGCGTCAAATGTTCCCTGTGAAATCATGCTTCTTCATACAGTGGATTAATATTAATTCTTTGATAGTTTAAAAATTGCACTCATGATCCCACCGAAGAAAGCAAGGAAGAATCCTACAAGAAGGCCACCACTTGTTCCAATAAATGAAGTGAATGCCACAAGAATTGTCAGTACACCCCATAATCCACTTCTACTGTTGTAAACCCACATGAGAACAGAGAAAAAAATTTCCAGAATGGCAGGAAGCAATCCTGTCACATAATACAGAATATACTGACTCTGTGGCAATCCCCCGTTGGACAGAATCAGGGAAAGTTCAACAAGTGCCACATAAAGCGTCACAATTCCACCTGCCATTGTCAGGATGGAAGAATCCCTGTTTTGCTTAAACCAGGAAAAGGATTTTGTTAACTGTTCATAATTCAATTGAAGCACCTAATTTTTGATGCTTGACTTGTTCAAAAGCAGGTAATAGTCAACCCTTGTATTGACATTGCATGCATCCCTCTCTGTGAAATTGATGTAATAGAAATGATCCTCATCAACGTCCTGTGGCTTTGAAAAATATAAGCTGAATCCGGAGAATATTCCACCAATAAGCATGGATACAACCCCTTTTTTCCTGTAAAGGGCCTCTTTCATGAATCTATTTACCACCTCAGGATGATAAATGTACAGATCTGACGGAACCACAAGAATTGGATATGTCCCAATCTTTGAAAGGGCATCAGAAAGGTCCTCAGAATATCCTCTCCCTTCTGTTTCCAGAACAGGGAATTTGCCATAATAATATTCCTTTGTTATGACAGTGCTCTTTGTGGTGGCAATAAAGGCATTTTCTGTATATTGGGATAAAAGGTCCACGTTTCTGTCTATGAGTGTTTTTCCCTTGACCATTAGTATGCCCTTATCCGGGAAATCCATCCTTGATCCTGTGCCCCCTGCCATTATAAGCATGGGGAATTTTCCTGAATCACTGTTTTTTTCCATAAATGAACATCCATGTGGCCTTCTTGACCATTATCCTCTCGCATAACTTTCTCATGTCTTCCCTGTTTGTTCTTTCAGCATCTGTCAGGGGACGTACTATGGCATAAAGCGTGATGTAGTAGTGATGAGTTCCTCTTGGTGGGCATGGACCACCATATCCGGGTTTGCCAAAATCATTGTTCAGTTGTATCCATCCCTCAGTGGTCTTTGATGATTTTTCAACATTTTCATGCAATTCATGAATGGATGGCTGTATGTTGCAGATTGCCCAGTGGTTAAAACTTCCTCCTGGTGCATCCGGATCATCCAGAAAAATCACAAGTTCCTTTGCCGATGAAGGAGCATCCTTCCACTTCAATGGTGGAGAAATATCCTGTCCAGAGCAGGTATATACGGGTTTGATCCTTTCACCGTAAGTAATGTCTGATACGGAAAGCTCAAAACTCATAACTCTGTATTCTATCCGTCATTAATATTTTTGGTATTGTGCCCACCATCCCGGACAACTAATCAGTCAGGTGATCCAATACTGGAAGCATAACTCATTTCTTCCAGTGCCAGTGAGTTTTTTTCTTCAATATACGGCTTCACCATGAAAATAATCCACCATGCAGCCAGCAGTCCCAGTACTCCTATAATAATCCAGAAAATGTACGCATCGCTGTAAAAATTCTGTAAGAGACCAAGTCCTGCGAAAGAACCTGCAACGCTTCCCCATGCAGTCAGGAATGCATACTTTCCCTGGTAACTGCCGCGGACTCCTGATGGGGCCACATCCATGAGTATAGTCTGAGTGGTGGGTGACGAGAAATCCTCTCCTATGGTGATCAGCCCCATAACAAATATGAAAAAGAATAACCCTGAGTAAAATGCAAGCATCATGAAGGATATTCCATAGATAGCAGTGCCCAGGGCCCTCCATTGCATATTGTTCATGCTCCTGTTCATAAGCCGGTATATGGGAATCTGAAGCAGTACAACCAGGAGACCGTTAAGGCTGTAGACAACTCCAAGATCCAATAGATTTACATTGTTAAGATTGAATATATAGAGGGTGAATGCAGCCCCTGTCTGCCTGGTGACAAAGGCAAACAATATGCTTGAAGCCGTGAAGATGAGAATAAATCTGCTCTTCATGAATGTTTTATCTTTCACCTTGATGGTCTTGTCAATATTTTTTCTTTCCATGGTCTCACCAACGGCAAAATGAAGCATGATGCCCTCAATAATGCTGGTGAAACTAGCAATGAGAAATATCCACTGGAAACCGTATATACCTGTAAAAGCACCCAGCATAGGACCCACTGCTGCACCCATATTGGCAAAAACCCTTACCTGAGTATAGCCTGCAAGCCTCTGGCCCGAATTGGTGAGATCAGCCACAGCTGCCTGAAGTGCAGGGAACTGTAGTGATGCAAGGAACATGGTGCTCATCCATGCGATTATCATGTAATAGATATTGTCCGTATATCCAACGGCCCAGAACAAAAAGAAGTACGGTATGGCTGTGACAAAGGGAATCACCTCCATGAAAAACTTCCTTCCATGTTTATCTGATAAAGGCCCGGAGAAATACTGGACTGTGGCCATGACCGCAGTGGCCCCGGCAGTGATTGCACCTGTTTCGATAAGCGACATGTGATAATCAAGAACAAAAATTAGGGGAAGGAAAATGAAGATTGCAGAGCGTCCTGACACCCTGATGAATCTTGCAATACTGATGGAGAGAACCTTCCTGTCCATTTTTCCGTATAACTCATCCATATATTAGATGTGTGCAGTTTCTGCAACAACAAACAGTTAGAATTCAGATTGAAAATTTGAATTAATTTATGCCTGATTCCACAAATTTATTGAATCAGGGAACAGTGAAAGGATATTGGATAATTCATTATGATCCACTTTGCCCGGCATTACCATGCAATAAGGGCTTTCAAGTTCCATGGATAAAAGTTCTTTTAAGGATCCAACCCTGACACGTTCACCGGGCCATCCTGCCTTTTCTATGGAAAAACTTGGGCGGTTCAGGATGTCTTCCAATGAGTATTTGTTTCTGATCTGCTCAAGAATTTGCAATATTCTGGGAGATTTTACATTTTTTCCATTTTTAAGATCTATGAGGATTAAAGTGTGCAGGCCAGAATTGATATTCTCCAGTATCTTGATGTAAGGTGACAGTGGAATGTGTGTCTCTCCAAAGTCCGGGATGGATACAATGGTTCCTGACCTGTACGCTGACAATCCTGTTCTGCCGGGAATTATGCCCAGTATTGATGCATTTTCATAAATTTTAATATTGATTCCCCTGTTTTTGCATTCAGTAATCAATGTGAAGTGGGTGGTTGAACCAAAGGGATCGCCAGAAACCAAAAGTGCAAAATCACCATGGCTCCCATCAAGAAAGGACATGGACTCTAACGTTTCTCGCTGAAGCGCCATGACCCTGTTCTGATATTTTTTGATTAGTGAATCGGTGAATTCCGGTGGAAATATAGATGTGTAAGTATCCACGTATATTCTTTCACATTTTTCAAGAACCGATGATTCTTCCAGAGTCAATGATTCTATTCCCCTCAGGCCTGTACCCATGAGGTGAAAACTCAAGAGAGATCCTCCTGGATCCTCACCAGTTCATTGAGTTTTACCAGTCTTTCTCCACCAATTGCCCCTGACTTGATGTAATCCGAGGAAAAAGCTATTGATAGATGTGCAAGGAATGAATCTTCTGTTTCACCGCTCCTGTGTGATATTACATTGCGCATGGAGGCCTCAGTGGCTGTCCTGACTGCATCCCATGTATCAGTCAGGGTTCCTATCTGGTTGACCTTGATCAAGACTGCATTGGTGGCCTTCAATTTGATGCCTTCCTTAATCCTTGAGGCATTGGTGGTGTAAAGATCATCACCAACTATGAGTGATTTGTCTCCTATGGCTTTTGTAATTACAGAATGCCCTTCAAAATCATCCTCATTCATGGGGTCCTCTATGACACTTATGCCATATTCCTTATGGGACTGGATGATGAAATCAATCTGTTCATCCCTGGTTTTTTTGTGATCCCTGTAAACATATTTTCCATTTTCATAGAAACTGGACGCTGCAGCATCAAGGCCAAGAATTGGATTGACTTTCAATTCATGAGAAACCTCTTTTGAGGCCTGTTTGAGCATTTCCATTGCTTTGGTGTCATCAATGGACAGAGTCCATGCCTTCTCATCCCCTACACCTATGCTGGTATCCTTGAATATATCCCTGGCCAGCTGTCCGATCCTTTTGTGGACTGCTACATTGAATTCCATGGCTTTCAGGAATGATCTGGCATCATTTGATATGAAAAATTCCTGGATTGTAGTGCCGTTTATGGCATGCTTTCCACCACCAATAACATTTCCCAGCGGTTTAGGCATCCTTCCTCTCATTGAGCCACCAGCGTACCTGTACAGGGGGATACCGGCCTGATTGGAAACAGCCTTAGCCAGTGCTATGGAAAGAGCAGTGGAAGCGTTCCCTCCCATGGCAGAAAAATCTCCTGTCCCATCAATCTTTTTAAGTAAGTCATCGAAACCAGCCTGGTTCAGCCCGTGGAAACCTTCAATGGCCTTTCTTACAGTGGTGTTGAAGTATTTGACACTCTCTTCCGCAGACGAATTCCTGAATGATTTTACCTCGGTTGCACCGGTGCTTGCTCCTGAGGGTGCAGAACATGTTCCTGAAGCCCCACCTTTAAGCCTGATAGTTGCCTCTACAGTCCTGTTTCCTCTTGAGTCCAGCACAAGCCGCATGGATGAACTTTCGATTTCAAACTGGTTGTCCATGGTGGGTTAGTGTGCCATTTACTTATAAATTTTATTCCTTTGCCCGCTCATGAAATGAAAAATAAATTTCAAATAAATTTACTCTTTGAACTCTTTGAGGTTGTCTCTGTACCTTCTGCAAAAAGATATATAGTTGTTCTTGTAGTCTCCCCAGAGTTTTTTGTATTCATCATCCACATTTTTGATATATTTCGCAGGCACTCCACCCACGATGGTACTGGCCTCAACCTTCTGGTTTGTCTTTACAAGAGCATTTTCAGCAACAACTGCCCATTCACCAACTTCGGCGTAATCTGTCACAGTGGAATGCATCCCGATGACTGCATTATCGTGTATGGTTGCAGTGTGAATAACCGTAGAATGCCCAAGAGTAACATTGTTTCCTATGGTTGTCACCTTTCCAGGACGTGCATGAATGACCACATTGTCTTCCACGGCAGTTCCATTTCCCACAATAACCGTCCCGTAATCTCCCCTGAGGACTGCACCGGGGCCTATCCAGACTTCTCCCAGTATCCTGACATCGCCAATTATGGTTGCATTCTGAAACACATAAGCCCTGCTGTCTACCTGAGGATTCCTCCCCTCAAAAGTGAAAACTCCCATGTTCAGGAAATTATATCATGGCTTAACATCTTTGCCTTCTGTACAATATCCTCTGGATCCGCATGAAAATTTCTTACCCCTGAGGAAACTGCAATGCCTGCAACAACATTCCCGCATGCCACTGATTCTTCCAGTGAAAGTTTTTTATAAAGCCCGTAGTAAAAACCAGCCCTGAAGGAATCTCCAGCACCCAGTGTATTTATTTTCCCATTTACTACTTTCGACGGAACAAGAATCTCCTTTTTTCCGTAAATCATGGTGCCTGAATGGCCCCTGGTTTCAATGATAACTGTACCTGTGGAAACTATATCCACCATGGAAGTGCCTGTAGTTTTTGAAATATGTTGAATCTCATTTTCATTGCCCATTATGAAATCTGCTTTATTCAGGAATTTGTCCAGTTCAGCCTTGCCATACTTGTAGAAGACTTCCTGTGATGGGTCGAATACAAGTTTTTCAAAATTCCCTCTTTCAGAAAGATCAAGGTTGGATGATGGGTCTCCAGTGCTTAAATGAAGGTATTTGAAATGATCATCGTTTTTCATGTAGACTACATTGGTCATTGGCCCCTCAGCCATGTAATATTTCTGTTTCAATCCGTCGTTGACAGCATAGCAGACAGGCCCGAAGGAATCCTCAGTTACGGTGATCCCGCTTGAATCTATTCCCTTTCCCTTCAGGAATTCAAGATATTTTCCATGGCTTCTTCCAGATACTATTGAATAAATCAGAAATGGAAATTTAAGTGAGGAGGCCACCATGGCAAAGTTCCCTGCTGTACCGCCAAATTGTTCCTCAACACTGGATACCTTGTTGGTAATGTCATCGGTCAAATGATCCACCTGCAGTACAATATCAATGTTTATGTGGCCTGCGTATGCTAAAAATATATCCCTTCCACTCAATGTATCAACTCCATTTCAACCAGCGCCATGGAACTGTAAAGATCAGGCATGTCACCTGATTGTTCCATATTTGAAAAAGTAATGCCCATGGTTTCCAGTTCATCATGATGCCCATTATCAATAATCAGGATAGCTTTGGTATCTTCATCCCTGCATCCGAGAATGTTCATTGCATCACTGATATTCCTTTCCCCTGAGAGAAGGCAGAGAAGATATGCCCCCCGATTCCTGATGGAAGTTTCTCTATACTTCTCTGATCTGGTGCATGCCTCTAAAATATATTCCTTTGGATAAGAAGAACTGTATGAAATAAACTGGTGAAAAAAATTAAATTTGGAAAGATTGTTCCGTGCCTTGGCTACTCCCAGCGGGATGCTGGCATTCAAAACCTCATATGACACTGGGCCCGGGCCTTCCCTTTGAGCCTTTGGTAGAGCCAATGAAGAGGGAAGCAATCCTCTTGATTAAATTGTCAGTGGAATCTGATTTTATCAGTGCCTGTTCCAAGACTTCTTCAATGTTGTTCACAGGAATTATCTGGATTCTGTCCACGTGATTCTTGTCAAGTATGATATCCTGCAGGTTCAGCGCCGGTACAATTACCTTCTCCAGGCCTGCCTCAATGGCTGCCTCAACCTTGGCAGTTACCCCGCCCACAGGCAACACATGGCCCCTGACGTTAAGAGAACCTGTCATGGCAATGTTCTGGTTAATAGGAATATCTTCAATGGCTGAAATTACTGCAGTTGCTATGGAAACACTGGCACTGTCCCCCTCCACACCTTCATATGTTCCAACGAACTGAATATGCACATCCAGGTCTGAAAGATCTTTTCCGCTAATCTTCTTGAATACTGCAGAAACATTCTGTACAGCTTCTTTTGCTATTTCGCCCAGTTTTCCGGTAGCTATAACGGAACCATGCCCCTTGGTCTGGGTTGGTGTTACCTCAGCCACAATGGGCATAACTATACCAGTGTATTCTGCCATGCCCGAGTTTCCTCCCATGACAGCAAGTCCATTGACCATTCCCACAGCTGATCCAACATTTGTATAGGTGTTGTAAATTTTCTTTACTTCCATTGCCCTGTCTGCAATCTGCTGTTCAAGGGGTTTGCTGAAGGTTTTTGCAAGGATGACATCCTCTCCGGTGACAATAGAGGCTTTCTTTCCAATGGCAACATCTCCACCGGCTCTTATCAATCCTCCAAGTTCCCTGAGTCTCAATGTAAGTTTACCCCTTCTTCCGGCCCTTTTCTGGGCTTCCTTTATAATCTCAACAATAGCAGTTTCATCAAAGTGTGGTATCTTCTTGTCCTTGATCACTTCCTGTGCAATGAACTGGACTATTTTCTTCCTGTTTTCATCGGTATCATCCATGGTGTCATGAACGTATACTTCGTATCCATATCCGCGAATTCTTGATCTCAAAGCGGGATGCATGCCCTGTATGGCATCCACATTTCCTGCAGCCACAAGTACAAAATCACATGGCACAGGTTCGGTTTGTACCAGTGCACCAGTGCTTCTCTCGCTCTGTCCCGAAATGGGGAATTTCTTTTCCTGCATTGCGGTAAGCAGAGCCTGCTGGCTTTCCGGCCTCAGGAGATTGATTTCATCAATGAACAGAACACCCTTGTTGGCCTTGTGTATATTTCCAGCTTCAACTCTTTCATGTGAAGGAGTCTCAAGCCCGCCCGACTGGAAAGGATCATGCCTGACGTCCCCCAGAAGTGCCCCGGAATGTGTTCCGGTTGAATCAATAAATGGTGGCTTGTCATTGTTCGTATGTGGAACTATGACTTTGGGAACCATGGCCCTTTCGGCTCTCATGGCAGGGTTAAATGCAGAAAGTATGTAAATGGAAGCTGCAGCCATTATGGCAAAAAATATGATGAAGTACTGCTGTGTCAGAATTGACATGATAATACCGATTATAATTATTCCAAAAACCAGGGTGACAAACATTCTTGCCTTGTCTTTTTTCTCCTGTTCGGCCCTTAACTGGTAATTTTTTACTATTTCCTTCCCTTTTCCTGCAGGGAATGTCTTGACCTTTGGCCTGTTATTATCTTCAGCGTTATGATAAACCACAACGTCTTCCAGATCCTCCTTTGGAAGAAAATCTACCATGGACTGGGCAAGCATAGATTTGCCTGTTCCAGGTTCACCAATGAGCAATACATGTCTTTTCTGGAGTGCTGCTTTTTTGACTACTTCACGGGCATCCTCCTGGCCCACGACCTGTTCGAATAGTATTTTGGGTACCTCAACGTCCTTCGTATTAGTGACATTTTGTTTTTTTACCCACTCTTCTACGGATTCTAATTCCATATCCACATATCTGAATCGTAAAATGAATATTAAGACTTTGCTTGAAAAATTATTAAAAAATAATAAATTCACGTATTCACGAAGAAAAATAGTTTCAGTCTCTGATCTCCTTTTCAGAGACAAAATATACAACCACTAGCATGAATACTGTAAGCATCAGTAAGTATAGCATATAATACATGGTCTGCTGCAATACTGATCCTGTAAGTGTTCCGTTCAGTATTACATACCTGATGGCCTGTGCAGACCAGGATACAGGATTATACTCAGCCACAGTGGCGAGCCATGCCGGGAAGAATTTTGAAGGGAACAGGGCATAACTTGCAAAAAGTAGTGGCAAATTGATCAGGTTAATTATTCCAAATATGGTTTCCTGCCTTTTCAGCCTGATGGCAATAATACTGAAAATTGCTGAGAAGGAGAATGCAATCATGATGAGAGCAGATATAATGATTAACACACCTAAAAGACTCATACCATTGGATAAAACCAGGCCACCTGGTATAAGTGCTGCTGCCCCCACTAATATTATGGACTGGACGAGAATTCTTACGGTTGTGGAAAGGATCTTTGAGAATACGATTGAACTTCTGTGAATGGGGGATACAAGGAATCTTGACATATTTCCAAGCCTGCGGTCAAAAATGATGCTGGTTCCTGAAAACAGCGCAGTGAATAGACTGCTGGTGGTAAGAATTCCCCCCAGGACAAAGGTAATGTATGAAGTGGTTCCAAAAACTGCCAGTTCTTCCCGGGTTCCTGCAGCACCTGCACCTGAGAAAACACTTGTGAGATTGAAAGAACTCCCGAAAAGCAAAATCCAGAATATGGGCTGAAGAAGGCCTGTTATGAAAAATACCGGATTTCTATACCATTTCTTCAATTCCCTTTCAGTTAAAGGAATTAATCCACTCATCTCCTCAGCCTCCTCATATTCATCTGCATCTTTCTGGTATCGCCCGCCTCTTCCTCCCTGATCTCTCTTCCTGTGTAATCCAGGAAAACCTGATCAAGGGAAGGCTTGCTAACATTAAACCTGGTGGGGGAAAGTGAATTCTTCATCATGTATTGCATAATGGCAGGAACCTCCCTGTCAGAGTCCTTTACTTTCATACGTACCACATTCTCCTTTGGAAAAGTTGGATCAATGGCATTCACATAGGCACCAAACACCTTTGCCTGATCCGGAGATGCAAATGTGGCTTCAACAATATCCCCCTGGAGACTCTTTTTAAGTTCCTCTGATGTTCCGGTAACAATGATTTTACCATGATCAATGATGGAGATTATGTCTGCCAGTTCATCCACCTCTTCCAGATAATGGCTTGTAAGGACAATTGTCATTCCAAACTCATTCTTGATCTTTCTTATATAATCCCACATCTTTGTCCTGGTCTGTACATCCAGTCCAAGTGTTGGTTCATCCAAAAATAAAACTGCGGGATCATGTATTAGCCCAACAATCAGTTCCAGCCTTTTTCTCATTCCACCTGAATAGGTGCTCACGTATTTGTCTCCGAATTCAGTTAAATCAACAAGTTCCAGCAATTCCCTGGCCTTTTTTCTTGCATCATTTAATGGCATATCATAGAACTTTGCCACCATTTCGAGGTTTTCTATACCTTTTAGATCCTCATCAGTGGTGAGATCCTGTGGAACCACACCAATGGTTCTCCTTACCTCCATTGAATTTTCTATAATGTCATAACCCATGATAGTGGAAGTGCCGGAAGTTGGCTTGATGGAAGTTGACAGCATCTTGATGGTTGTAGTTTTTCCAGCTCCATTTGGACCAAGAAAACCATAGATTTGCCCCTTTTTGATCTTCAGATCTATTCCCTTTACCGCCTTTATGCCGCCTGGATAGGTTTTTGCAAGTTTTTCAGTGACAATGATATAATCCTCAGACATTTTATCACCATTATGTACCATTGGTTATCTGGCGCAATAATAACATATTTTTCTGTTTCATATAAATCTATGCTAAAAAACTTCGTCCATTCAACTAAAATTTCACTTTTGTCAGATCTTTGACTGACAAACTTAATTAATCAGTTTTCTATTATATATTAATGGTAAAAATTGGTAGGGCTATTGCCATAACTGCCTTTGCAGCACTTGCGACTTTTCTTGTGATATCTGCATCAACCGTTTACATTACCACTGAGAATGACCTGAAATCCCTTCAAGTGGACTTTGCACATATGGTTCTCAATACAAATGGAAGTGCATATATAGTCATGAAAGTAAACGGCTCCAATTCCGGATTTCTTCCTTCCTCAGTAAGTGTAATGAACAAACAATTTACTATCAATCCCGAATCCAGTCTGGCAGGTAATTTGTCCATACCAGCTAACTTCAGCAAGTTTCAGAATATGGGATGGCCTGTGAACGATGTTTCCATATTAATGAAAATATTCCTTTCCTCCCTCATGGGTGGCTTTAATCTTTCCTCCTCCAATAAGACTATTTTTGCTGATATTCCTCCTCTTTTCTCAAACGCAAGCTTATATAACAAAAATAACGGTTCAAGTTTCAATATGATTATTTACGGGCTGATTCCAGTCGTAGCCACATTCTTTTATGTTGCAGTTTACGTTGGAAGCAAATTCGTAGGTAACATGACCCCATCCTCACAGAACGGCCTTTTCTCAGGTAACTTATCCCTTTTCGGAAACCTTAATTTGACGAAATCTCAACTTAACCAGACAACATTCAGGCTTGGAGGGACTTCCTGGAATTTCTGATATTCAGTGAAATTTTATCAGGACTCTCCCAACATTCTTTTTTTCTTTGATATCGGACATTGCACTGTTAACGTCTTTCAGTAAAATTCTATCCCAGATCACGGGTTTTATTTTTCCATTTTTAGACATATTCAGAGCTTTTTCCATATCAAGACGGGTAGAGGAGATACTTCCTGCCACAGTTACACCTTTCAGTATCAGTATACCCAGAGGTAATTCAGGCGAGGCAGGTGTAAGATTTCCGGGAACGACCATTTTTCCACCAAAGGAAAGAGACCTGAATGATTCCTTAAAAGTGGCAGATCCAGTATTCTCCATCACAATATCAGCTCCATCCGGCCAGATTCCCTTCAAATCCTTGCTAAAATTGTCAGATGCAATAATCACATGGTCTGCTCCAAGTTTTAACAACTGTTCCTTTTTCCATTCAGAACTGGTTATGGCTGCAACCTCTGCACCATATGCCTTTGCTATCTGAATTGCGTGTGAACCGACACCTCCACCTGATCCAGTTATGAGTACTTTTTTCTCTGCAGATATTCCAGCTACTGTGTCCAACGCGTGCGTGGCCATACCAGTAACGCATGCAGCAATGGTTGAGAGTTCTTCCGGGACTCCATCGGGAACCTTAACCAGAGATCTCTGATCCATGGCTATATATTCCCTGTATGTTCCATCCAGAAATTCACCCAGGGTTTTCTTGAATGCACATAGGTTTTCATTTCCTGAAATACAATTCCTGCAATGCCCGCACGGAAGATAAATGAGGCTTGCAACCCTGTCCCCCTTCTTGAAATGTGTAACATTTGCACCCACAGATTCCACTATGCCTGAGAGTTCATGCCCTGGAATTATAGGGAGTGAGACCCTGGGAAAAAACCCATCTCTGGTTAAAATATCTCTGTAACAAATACCTGTAAAATTTTGCCTGATAAGCACTTCATTATTTCCAGGCACTGGAATTTCTCTTTCTTCCATGGTTAAATCATGTCCTATGGAATTGAGTACTGCTGCTTTCATAATTGGCAAGCCTTAATCTATATTTATCTGTTGCTCATTACATTTTATCGTGAAAGGCAACATTGCTGTGATAGGATGTGGAGGAAACGGATTGCTTGCCTCCCTTCTTCTCTCTTCCATGAAATATGATCTGGTCAGGATCATAGATGGCGATACCATATCATCCACGGATCTTGGAAGGCAGAGCCTGTATTCTGCTGATGACATAGGTAAAAACAAGGCAGAAGTTGCTTTCAACAAGATTAAGATTCTTAATGGAAATAAGAATATGGAGTTTAAGAATGAATATCTTGATTCATACAACGTTGAAACTCTTTTGTATAAAATTAACATAGTTCTGGATGCCACTGATTCCTTCAAGACCAGGGAACTTATCAACCAGTATTGTGTCAGAGAGGGCATTCCATGGGTGATGACTTCCAGTTACGGGCACATGGGCCAGCTTAAATTTATTAATCCGGGTAAAACATCCTGCCTTGAGTGCATGACTGCGGGAAGGGATTTGATACCAATAAACTGCCATTATGACAGCGTTGAACCTTATGTGCCGCAATCGGTTTCTTCCATTTCAACTTCCATAGTGTCGCAATTTCTTTCAGGTATAATTCTGGATGGAGACCTGAGATTTATTGACTTTAACTCAATGGAAATTGACAGGATTAAGATTGAAAGAAGGCCCAGCTGTAAAGTTTGCCAGAATCGGATATTCCCATTGCTGACAGATGAAAAGATTAAGGGAAGACAATTATACTGAATTTCTATGAAAGGAATCATTTTTGATCTGGATGGTACACTGCTGGATTCTTTTCATGCCAGGGTAGAGGCGTGGAAGAAATCGTTGGAAATGAATGGCATTAATGTCGACCCTGTTGCACTAAGACCACTTATTGGACTTCCTGGCATTGTGCTTGCTTCATATTTTTCAAAAAATCCTGAAAAAATTGAAAAGGATGAAGAAAAAATATTCAGGGAAATGATTCATACCCACGGTTTTTTTCCTGATGTTACAGACACTCTAAGGAATATAGAAAAAAATGGAGACAGATGGATTGTTGTAACATCCTCCAGAAGAACCTTTGTTGATCTTCTTCCACTTCCCAGAGAGAAGATTATAACAGTTGATGATGTAACAAACGGCAAACCATCAACAGAAGCATACGAATTGGCAATGTCAAGAATGGGGACTTCAAGAGGAAACACAATGGTGGTGGGAGATTCGCTGAATGATATGATCCCTGCAAAGATTCTTAACATCCGATGCTTTCTTGTAAC
>JAKAWY010000092.1 GCA_021816745.1 Thermoplasmata archaeon | reverse complement strand
GCATTTATCAGATTCGGAACTTTTGAAGGATTACTGCATATTGGTCAGATTATGGATGATAGAATTGAAATCAACGAAGCAAACAGAACTTTGCTCGGCAAGGACACCAAGAAAGATCTTAAAGTTGGTGACAGGGTCAGGATAAGAATTGTGATGATGAGCATATCATCCGCCTCGTCTAAGGATAGAAGGATAGGATTTACAATGAAACAACCTGGTCTTGGAAAACTTGAGTGGTTAGGGGCTGCTGTTAAATCTTCAGATAAACAACTTGAGACTGAATCAACAGTTGTTTCTAAAACTGGAATAAAGAAAAAAACGTCTAAGAAACCTGCAAAAGGTGCTTCAGAAAACGTAGAATTTGTCCATGAAGAGGAATCTAAATCCGCTGAATCTCAGGATGAGGAAACCCAGGAAGAAGAATCCTTGGGAGAAGAACACGATATTGGTGATGAGATTTGAGCAGTTCAAATACCAAACGAAATAATATGGCCTGCAGAAAATGTAAAAGAATCTGTTTCGACAAGCCATGCCCGGAGCACGGAGACAAGGATCTCTCTTCAGACTGGTATGGATTTGTTGTCATCGATGACATGAAACACTCCAGCATGGGGCAAGTGGCAGGGATAACCAAAGAAGGAATTTATGCCATCAAGGTTAGATAAAAATTATTTTGTGAATAAAGTTGCATCTGAGCTGATCAAATCCAATAATGGTCCATTATGCGACCTAACTTTTATCAAAAAAGTTGATGAGTCCATGATTTTTACAGTGGGAGATTATACCACTGATTATCTTGAAAAAAATGGTGTGAAACCAAGGATTGAAGTTTTTGACCTGAAGACTCAGAGGGGGGAAAATACATATGAAGATAAGCCAGGTTCTATTAAAATTGATAACCCTGCAGGATATATTACGTTAAGTCTGATTAAAACCATTGAACGAGCAATGACTTCCCGAAAGAGAACATTTATAAAAATACAGGGTGAGGAAGACCTGGCAGTCTTACCAATAATCTTTTATGCCCCGTTGAATTCACTGGTAGTTTACGGTATCCCAAATATAGGGATGGGATGCATAATTGTATCCTTACCGGTGAAGGAACTGGTAAATAAAATATTTGAATCAATGGAAGTGGTAGAATGAATTTCAAGATAGTGGATTCAGTAGAAAACAAGATATTGAAACGAAAGGAAATCAGGTACACTGTAGAATTTGAAGGCAGTCCAACCCCATCAAGAGATGTAATCAGGGAATTAGTTGCAAGAAATACTAACAGCAATAAGGAACTTGTAATTGTTGATCACAATCATCAGTTAACAGGACTTTACAAGCTTACAGGATATGTCAAGATCTATTCAAAAAAGGAAGATGCAATGCTTTATGAGCCTGACTATGAGCTCTTCCGAAATCATCTGAAAGAGAAGGAGGCGAAACAATAATGCAGAAAAGAGAACTGTACACACTGGAACAGAACAGGATTACAAGGGGAAGAAGATCATGTCCCAGATGTGGTGTTGGAGTATATCTGGCCGATCACGACAACAGGATGACCTGTGGAAAGTGCGGATATACAGAATTCAAAAAGAAAAAATAAATTTATAATTCACTAATTTTTCTGGTGGTTTCACCAGCCGCTTTTTCAACATCCTTGTATTTTATCTTGTGATCGTCTTTTCCTTTTCCTTCCTGTGGTTTAATGTTTATAAGGTTTATCAGATGAGTCAATTCGGAGTCCAGAATCAGGGACAGAACTCTAAATTGTTCCAATTTCTCTTCGCTCAATTTTTTTCTCTTTGATGCAAGGAAACAGTCCATATGCACTGATCCTTCTTTTGTGAAGGTAAATTTTTCACCGGTAACTACTCCTTTGCTGCATTCATAGCATTTGAATTCTGCCATAATGCATTATCATTTTTCCATAGAAAAACTTGATCAAAAATATAATAAATTTCTCAGGGTTGTAAAATTGATATGGAAAAAAGTGGAACATCATATCTTCCCCTTCATTATGGTAAACCCCCCGAACTACTATTCAAAAAAATAGTTAGAATGACTGGATATATCTCGGAAATTATCTGCCAGACTTATGGTACAGGTAAGTTTCTTGACCTGATGGCAGATCCAATATGGTTTCATTCACTTAGTCTTGTGACCGGTTTTGACTGGAACTCCAGTGGAACAACCACTACAACACTACATGCATTGAAAGAATATTCCAGGGGAAAAGATCTTTCATTTTACATAGCTGGGGGGAAAGGTAAGCATATGAAAGTTAAAAAAACCGAATTGCTGCAAATCCAGGATAATCTTTCATCATCTAATCTTGCAGTGAAAATTAACAAAGAAAGCGATTATGCAGCCAAAATTGACAGTTCGCTACTTCAGGACGGGTATGATCTTTATATCCATTCTGTGGTTGGAGATTTTAAGGGAAATTATTCAGTAGTCCAGCAGGGGATGAATGGGAAGGAAGGTATGGCTCGCAGGTACCATTGGAAGAATATCGATCTTTCAGATAGTTCCATAGTTGACAGGAATGGAATAAACTCTATGATGATCGAGGATAATGTGCTTGATCTTTCCTCGCATTTAAGTGAAGCTTCAAGAAAAGCTATATTAAAAACCATCAGGGAAAAGCCAAAGTTCACTTCAGACAGCCAATATACTCTTGATAATTTTGATGGAAATAAGATTTTAAATTTATCGATACAAATTCCATGGAAAAAAATTAGCCAGATATATGAATATGAACCAACAACAATACATGATTTGGTATCCATTCCCGGGATAGGTAAAAGTGCCATAAGGGCAATATGTTATAT
>JAKAWY010000025.1 GCA_021816745.1 Thermoplasmata archaeon | reverse complement strand
AAGTTTCTATCGTGAAGAAGCCACACTACAGGTAAAGGTCTTTCCAGCGATCATACGGTGTTTAAAATTGTCTCATTTTTCATCAAACCAGAAGAAAATGATCATAGCGGTCGCAATCATAGAAGTTGCAAGGATGCTGGGTATTTTTCTTGTAATTCCAGTCTTTACATCCTATGGTGAACTCTATTCAAATTCTTCCATCCTTATTGGAATTGCACTGGGTGCATATGGGCTGACAATGGCAGTTTTCCAGGCTCCCTTTGGCATACTGTCGGACAGGTTTGGAAGGAAAAATGTCATACTTCTTGGTATGATCCCTTACATTATTGGAAATTTTATTGCATGGCATCCCTTCAATATTTATGGTCTGATTTTGGGAAGGCTGATGGCAGGAGCTGGTGCTGTAACCTCATCTGGAATGGCCATGGTTCAGGAAAGCGTTGCTCCTGAAAGAAGAAACATGGCCATGGCCATGCTGGGGATACCTATTGGGCTCTCATTTATGGTAGGAATAATACTTGGACCATACATTTCAGCTTTATTTGGAATAGATTCTCTTTTCCTGATATCCTCATTCCTTGGAGTTTTCTCTGTGGTTCCGCTTATGTTCGTGCATTATGAAGGGAAAGCTTACACACCAGGGGAAAAGAAGAAGGCAGGAAAAATTGGAGCTAAATCAATTTTCTTCGGAATAATTGGCTTCATGGTCTCATTATCCATGATTTCCCTGTTCTTCTATCTCCCTGTATACGGACAGTATGCCTTCGGTTCAAACGGGTATGAGTCCCTGTTACTGTGGCCTGTCCTTATTGGGGGTGTAATCGCTGTGGCATCCTCTGGACTGGCCGACATGGGTCATTCCAATCTATTTTCCATCATTTCCCTTCTGCTTATCATCATAAGTATTCCAATCCTGTTTATCCAACCGCTTTTCACCGGAAACAGCATGTGGTTTTTCGCAGGCCTCATAGTATTCTTCACTGGATACTCACTTTATGAGATCATTTTTACACCAATGGTTTCAAAGCTCTCTAGGAAGGACAGCTATGGTGCAAATATTGGCACATACAACACAATGCAGTTCATGGGGCAATTTGGAGGCGGTGTTGTGGCAGGTTTCATCATACCCCTGAGTCCTGGAAGGGAATCAATGGTTACTGCAACCCTGGTCATCCTGCTTCTTCTTTTAATAACCCTGCCATTTCTTTATTTTGCTACAGGTTTTCATGAGATTCGAAAGGAGAACCAGAATATCTGAGAGATAAAACAGATTCTCGATAAGTTAATGACAGGAAAATTATATGCAATACTGTGGTAAAGATATGAAGGAATATCCTGTTCTGCTGAAAAGGCCCAGAATTATACTAAACATGGCTCAGGCATTGAACGGGTACATTTCCGGAGAGGGGGGAGCCAGAGTGCAGATATCATCCCAGGAGGATATGGACAGGGTCATGAAACTAAGGGATGAAGTAGATGCCATAATGATCGGAGGCAACACAATGAGGCTTGATAATCCCTATCTCCGTTCAGATAAGTGCAGGTATAGAATCGTTATCACATCCAAGGGAAAAATTCCGGATAATGCAAATCTTCTGGGCAATGGCAACCGGTTGATTGTTATAAATGAAGACAAAGAGGAGAATGATGGAAATATATCGTACATTTCTGCAGGCAGGCCCATGGACCTAAGAATAGCAATGAACAGACTTTATGAAAAAGGCATACGCTCAATCCTGCTGGAGGGAGGTAAAACTACCGCTGAGAGTTTCCTGAAGCTTGGAATGGTGGACGTCATGTACCTGTTTGTGGGATATATGATCATGGAGGGAAAAGGAATCCACCTTTTCGACCACAACAAAAGGATAAAAGACATAATAGAGGATGCTGTACTGATGAATGGTGGGGTTCTTCTCAGGTTGAATCCCATTAAATTAGGTGAATCATTATGAAAAGCAACGGATATCTCAGGTTGGATTGGGCAAGAACACACATGAATGTAAGTTCCTCCATTAGAGAAAAGTTTCTGGAAGAGAAACCCTTCAAAGGCCTAAAGGTTGGAATGGCACTGCATGTTGAAGCAAAAACAGGCATTTTTGCACTATTGTTGAAGGAAGGGGGAGCAGATGTCCACATGGCATCCTGCAATCCGTTGAGCACTGATGATTCCGTGGTTAAATCTCTGAAGGAAGATTATGGAATGGACGTTCACGCAAAGAAAGGTGAAAGTGAAAAAGAATATTATGAATATCTTTACAGGGTTCTTGATTCCGAACCTGACATTATTGTGGACGACGGCGGAGACCTTGTGAAGATACTTCACACCGAGAGAAAGGACCTCCTGAAAAACGTCATAGGTGGAAATGAGGAGACAACCACCGGGGTAAACAGGCTGAAGGTGATGGAGCGCAACGGGGATCTACTCTTCCCTATGTTTGATGTCAATGACGCATCAATGAAACATCTATTTGATAACAGGTATGGAACTGGCCAGAGTGCACTGGATGGAATAATGAACGCTACAAACATCCTGGTGGCCGGGAAAAATGTCACTGTGGCAGGCTTTGGGTACTGCGGCAAAGGGATAGCCATGAGAATGAAGGGAATGGGGGCCAGGGTTATTGTGTCAGAGATCGATCCAATCAAGGCCAATGAAGCTCTCATGGAAGGATATTCAGTGATGCCTATATCACAGGCCCTGAGCATTTCAGATATGGCAGTGACAGCCACAGGTGTAAAATCCGTCATTCCCATTGAAAGCCTAAGGAACGCAAAAGATGGAATTATCCTTTCCAATGCAGGCCACTTTGACAATGAGATAGACAAGCTTTCCATGGAGAAGGAGAGCAAATCAGTTGAGCAGGTAAGGGACTTTGTGAAAAGATATGAACTGAAAAATGGAAAATCCATTTACCTGATTTCAGACGGAAGGCTTGTGAACCTCGCTGCAGGACAGGGGCATCCCGTAGAGATCATGGACATGAGCTTTGCTATCCAGGCGCTCACAGCACAGTATCTGGTGGAGAATCATGAAAAACTGTCACCTAAGGTATATTCTGTACCTGAAAACGTGGACAGGAGCGTGGCAGAGATCAGACTGAAAAGCCTTGGACTGGAGATAGACACACCCACTGAGGAACAGATCCGCTATATGAACTCCTGGCTGGAGGGAACCTGATGGATAAAAAAACCATTGTCATGATCATAATGGATGGGCTTGGTGACAGGCCTTCCAGGATCCTGAAAAACAAAACACCCATGGAGGCTGCATATACCCCAAATATGGATTACATGGCAAGGAATGGCATATCCGGGATGGTATATCCAGTAAATACCGGGCTAGTATGCGGATCTGACACATCTCACCTGTCACTTCTGGGTTATGATCCACTGAAGGTCTATACAGGAAGGGGCCCCTTTGAGGCCATGGGACTGAATATGGAAGTAAATGCCGGGGACATAGCTTTCAGGGCAAACTATGCCACCAGGGATGGTAAAATCATTAAAGACAGGAGAGCAGGAAGAATTGAAGAGGATACCTCACCGTTAAGCAAAGCAATCAGCATGGAAATGGATGGAATCAAATTCTCGGTGGCATCCGGCGTGGAACACAGGGCCGCTCTGGTAATGCACGGGCCCGGGCTTTCTGAATTCATCACTGATACTGATCCGCATGAAAATGGAAAGGAGGTTCACAGGGCAGCTCCACTGGACCCTAAAGGGAAAAAAACAGCAGAATCCCTGGAGTCTTATCTTTCCAGGAGCAGGGAAATAATGGACAGCCATCCCATAAACATGAAGAGAGTCTCTTCAGGCAAGCTGCCGGCCAATGAGCTTCTCCTCAGGGGAGCAGGCAGGGCACCTGATCTGGAAGCGTTCTCAAAAAAATATGGAATGAACGGTTCTTACATAATTGGCATTCCCATGATCAGAGGATTGTCCAGGATGCTGGGAATGAAGGAGATAAAGGTTAGTGGAATCACGGGAAGTCACAATACAAATTACGAGGGAAAGTTATCCGCTGCATCAGAAAATGTCGGTAAAACGGATTTTATACTCATGAACATCAAGGCGCCGGATGCAGCAGCTCATGACAGGGATCCACTGAAAAAGGTGGATGCCATGGAAAAAATAGATCATGCCTTGGGCCATATTCTGGGAAAGGAGGATCAGTGCCTCGTCATACTGACCGGAGATCATTCCACCTCTTCCGTTTCCGGTGAGCATACCGGGGATCCTGTACCACTGGTGTTCTATACCGCAGGGCAAAGAGTCATTTCATCATCCATGTTCAGTGAGAGAAACTGCTCCAGAACAGGTTTTTCCATGGACAGTGGAAATGTGATGAACTTCGGACTGCAACTGGTAGACAGGTTGGAAAAATACGGTGCATAGACCGTAAAATCCTTCCTGCCGGTTTTTCAGAAAACCTTTTATACGATTATGTGTATGACATGTATGGTACAAATACCCAGATTTGGTCAGACAGGTGTCATCTCAAATGGCTCGAACGGGGGAGATTCATTCAACCTCAAAAACAAGCCTAAGGAAAAGAACTACTCTGTCAGGATGGGATTCATGTACTCTGTTATATCCATGGCACTTCTCTGGTGGATTCCGGTCATCGGGCCATTCTATTCAGGGTATATATCGGGAAGAAAAGCAGGATCTGCAAAGGAAGCACTGATAGTATCACTGGTAATGTCTTCGCTGATTATCTTCACATCCCTGTATCTTATGTCAACGCAGATTCAGGCGACCAGTTTTGCTGGAAATTACCTCAGGGATGGAGTTTTTGCATTTTCAGCCCAGCCAATTTCTTCTGTATCAAATTTAGCTGTTTACACTGAATCATTCTATGGGCAGCTGGCCACTATGTCTTTGATTGTCCCAAGCAGCCTTGTGGTTTTCAATGCAACATCCATGCTTGGAGGAAGCATTTCATCCACTGCAAGGCAGGAATACAGGAGGCCAATGGCTCAGAAAACTCAATTTTCAGCCTTCCCTTCCGGATACGCAGAACTCATGGAGAGGCCACAGTCCCGGGGAACCATGGGAACAAGGGAAATCAACCCGTACAACAGGGATGAAGAATACATGAAAGAATACTACTACGAGAGAATGTAGTTTCTTTATTATTCATTTTTCAGGTAGTCAAGTTTAATATACCGTTTTTGTATTTTGCAACAAATGATAGATATCCGTCTCCTGAGGGAAAATCCACAGGTTTTCTATGAATCCATGAAAAAAAGATTCCAGGATTACACAATCATTGACAGATTCCTGGAGATAGATTCCCGCTGGAGGGAAAACACCAGGGAGATCAACACATTAAGAAGCCAGAGAAATTCCATCAGCCTTCAGATATCTGCCAGGGTAAAATCCGGTGAGGATACAGCAAACCTGAAAGATGAGGTCAGGTCTATTAATTCCAAGCTGGATGAAATAGAGAAGGATAACGTTTCCATTGAGGAGGAACGTGTCAAAATCGTGAACCGTATCCCGAACATCCTGGAAAACACTGTTCCGGTAAACAAGGGTGATGAAAATAACGCTTTTGTCAGGGGGAACGGAATTGCAAGGGTCAGGAAGGAAGACATCGAGGAATATCTGAAATCTACCAATGGCACAGGAAAATATGTGGAGGTGAAGGAAACCTTCAGCCATGTGGATACCATGGAAAAATTAAATCTGATTGACCTTGAGAGGGCCACCAAGATCTCCGGAGCAAGGTTCTATTTTACAAAGAACAGGTTGCTTAAGCTCGAACTGGCACTGATCAATTATGGGGTTGACTTCCTTTCCGAAAGGGGATTTTCCGTGATTGAGCCTCCACCCATGATCAGCAGTGAGGTTGTATGGAAGGCCACGGATCAGGCCACTTTTGATGATGCAATATACAAGATAGAAGGAGAGAATCTATGCCTTATCTCCACTTCCGAGCACCCGATTGCAGCCATGCTGATGAATGAGATACTGGAGAAGAATGAACTCCCCATCAAGGTAGGAGGGTTTTCTCCATGCTACAGGAAAGAGGCAGGGGCACATGGAAAAGATACAAAGGGAATATTCAGGGTACATTATTTCAAGAAAATAGAGCAGTTTATATTCTGCAAACCAGAAGATTCATGGGACTTCATGGACGAGCTCACAGAAAATACTGAAAAAATTTTACAGAGTTTTGAAATTCCATACAGGGTAGTAAACGTATGTTCTGGTGAACTGGGGAATCTTGCTGCAAAAAAGTATGACATTGAAGGATGGTTCCCCAATCAGGGAAAATTCAGGGAATTGGCATCAATTTCCAATGATCTTGATTACCAGGCCAGATCCCTTAACATAAGGTACAGGAATCCTGATGGAAACATAACGATCCACACACTTAACGGTACAGCTATCCCCACAGAGAGGATGATGGTGGCCATTATGGAAAATTTCACGGAAAACGGCGTTATTCACATTCCTAAAGTTCTTATTCCCTACACTGGATTCGATACCATACAGGTTCAGGGTGAAGACTGATTATCTTATTCTTTCCGGGTAAGCCATTTTTGCTGATAACGGAGAGAATTTTTTCCATCTGTCCAGTAATGGAAGGTATTCTTCATTTACCCTGTCCATGAGATTTAGGTAATTTAAAATGCCCATAACTGCAGTATCTCCATCCCTAACTGCAGAAATAAGATCCCTGGTCAGGTTTGTTGAATCTCCTCCGGAAAATAGTTTTGGTATGCTGGTCATTCCGTTCTGATCCACAATAATATGACCCTGTGGCGTCAACTTAAGTCTCTTGGCATAATCTTCTCCAAGGAATGAGAAATTTGTCTCCTGGCCTGTGGCTTCTATGATAAAGTCAATATCCATGCTGAAGGTTTTTTCCTTGTTTGGCACAGGCTTAGATCTTCCTGCACCATCGGATACCATCTGGTTTTCCCAGTATTTAATTGATGTTATTGTTTCACCGGTTTTCGCGTATTCGAATGGGGTGACCTCCCACATGTAGTTAATTCCCTCATCCAGTGATTCTTCCATTTCCTCATCTGCATTCATGGATGGGTAACCGGGCCTGTCTGTTTCCCTTCTCCTGTACATAATGTAAACATTTTTTGCTCCAAGCCTCTGTGAGATTCTTGCAGCATCGTTAGCTGTAAAACCGCCCCCAATAACAATGACATTTTTTCCAACGTTAATTTTCTCTCCCAGGGCCACCCTTTTCAGGAATTCCGTTGCATGCATTATATTATTGGCATCACTGCCGGGAGTTCCGGTCATCCTGGGCTTGTGGTTTCCCACACCAAGAAAAACAGAATCGTATTCTTCCATTATATCGTTGAACTGTACATCTTTTCCCACAGTGGTATTTAGACGGATATCCACACCCTGTGACTGAATGTACTGAATTTCCTTGTCTATAACATCGGCAGGCAATCTGTATCTCGGAATTCCAACTCGCATGAAACCCCCTGTCACTGGAAGGGATTCAAAAACAGTAACCTTTACTCCCTGAATTGCAAGGTAATAGGCTGTACTCATTCCTGCAGGCCCAGCACCTATAACTGCGACCTTTTTATTCAGAAATGCTCTTTTCTTAACGTTAAGGATCTTGGAATAATCATCAAATTTGTCCGCGGCATATCTTTTCAAATGCCTGATGGCAAGGGGGCCACCGGTGTCGTACATAACACAGATATCTTCACAGTTATGTGTGCAAACTCTTCCGATGATTGCGGGAAAAGGAAGGTTTTCAAAAACAATTCTTACTGTCTGGGCCGGGTCTCCAATGGCGGTACTGTTAATATAACCACCAATATCCAGACTGGCGGGGCATGCCTGAGTACACATATTGCATCCTATACATCTGGATGCCTCTGCTGTTGCTTCATCGTTCGAGTAACCAATAGTTGGTTCCAGGGTAAAACTCTTTAACCTCTTTTCAGGCTCTTCCTCCCTGATTTTTACCCTCTCGAATCGTAGCATGTTGTACCCTTTTCATGATGTTTATAAAATTAATAACTCTTTTGTAATGTTGCGCGCTTCATACCTTGACAAAATGCGGCACAATCAGAATGGCAGCCATAAGGTTGAACAATACGACAAAAGTCAGGATGGTATATAGCTTATTTTTGACATAGATATATTCCACAAGAGATGACACAAGCACTGTAACTGGTGTAAAAATCAGGACCCAAAGTCCAAGTGATATGAAACCCAGTGCGTCCAGACTCATTATGGCTCCTGGTATCTGGGTGGGAGAGAATGATGATGAATTATATGTGCCTGTCTGAGCATTATTGAAATCTGCAAGTTTTGAAATCGGTACTCCATTGGCATTTCCATTTATGAACATCAGTGAAATCCCTATGATAATAAGTGTAATGCTTAGAAATACAGCATATTTGAGTATGTAACTTACAATTAATGTCAATTTATCTGAGGTATCCATGTTTCCCCTCCTCAATGGTAATTTTCAGGAACAAAAGTAATATCAAAATTACGGATGATGCCACTGCAATTCCAAAACCGTCAATTGATGGAATGTTGTATAACTTGGAATTTGTAATTCCTTTGAGAATCATGTCCACTCCCAGGAAACTGAGGATGGAGAAAAATATCCATCTAATTTCTTTGTTGGATATTCTAAGAAGCAAAGTAGAGCCTATCCTGGAACCCAGCAACACACCAATTGCTGTTGCGGATGCGAGGAAAAACTGGATATAGCCGGCATACCAGTATATACTGCTCCCTGTGGCTGCAGTAATTCCTATCATGAAGTTGCTGGTAGTGGTAGTAACTTTCATTGGGAGATTCATTGCCCAGTCCATTCCAAGCACTTTCAAGGCACCGCTACCAATTCCAAGAAGTCCAGAAAGCAGGCCTGCAAAAAACATGATTATTTCTCCCAGCCACCATCTGACACCGGTGTAGCTGACTTCCTTTCCTGCCTTTTCATCGTAATATTTTGCCTTCAGCTGGAAAATCCTGCTGGTAAAATCTCCCTGTTTCTCCTCGGGAAACTCATATTTTCCTCTTTTTACAGTCGGGATGATTGAAGTAAGAATGACAACTCCGAACAACAGGTACAGTACAAACTGAACTTTGTGTGTAACCACTATTTCAAACATCAGTGCTCCAATTATTGCACCCAGGGTTGTTGCAACTTCAAGTCCCACTCCAATTTTAATGTTGGCAATTCCCTTCCTGGTATATGTGCTGGCTGAACCTGCAGAGGTTGCAATTGTGGAAATAAGACTTGCACCCGTGGCATATTCTATTGGCACCCCATAAAAAAGAGTCAGTAAAGGTACCAGGACTGATCCCCCACCCAGTCCAGTGAGTGATCCAATAATTCCTGCGACAACGCCGCCTGCAAGAATTAGAAGAAACCATCCCAGTGACTCGTAATCTATCATTTTTCCGTTATTACTTCACTTTATAAGAGGGTTTTCAATGATTCTATATATCTATTATGAATTTTAGAGGGGAGTTATTTTTATCTTTCATCGTGCCTGAATAGGTGGCAGCCTTTGGGACGTTAATAATTGATCCCGGATCCCTTATTCTTTCCATGGACAGGTTCAATTCCAGGAATTCTCCCTGGTTAGTAATCTCGATGCATTTCAGTGGAATAAGCCATTCTATATCAAAAGTAAATATGAGCTCATTCAGAAAACGGATTGCATTTGTTGAAATATCGTCACTTTCTTTAATGCTGAAGGTTTTGGAAATCATGGTGCCCTTTGGTGGAGCATCTATCATAATTGCACGGAAAGCCTGTGTCAACTGTTCAAAAAAAGATTTGGTATCAGAAAAATAAATTTCAAACATGACATCAGAGCCATGTTCTAAAATTTTAAACATAAAAAAATTGGTTTAATCTTCAGGTTTCTCTGAAGATATAACGGGTATGGATTCGTTCAGGTTCAATCCGATCTCGTCCTGTGAGAGTTTTCTACCTATGCTTCTCTCATAGAAGTCAATGATGTTCCTCTTTTCCTCCATGTTGTATTCCCTGAAGTATTTCTCTCTCTTCAGGATTTTACCTGTCTTCTCTTCGTAGGTTTTTGCAGGTATGGAGTATTTCCTCTGAGTAGCATCCCTGTAAAGCTCGGGTATCACATTGAATGCACAGAAAGGAACGACTCTTCCATCTGGCATTGCATAATGGATATCACATCTCTCGACCCTGTCAACATCGTATGTGTATGGGTCCATGAAGTGCATGAATCCTACGAACATGCTCTTGTAATGGAAAGCTTTCAGTCCATGGTAATCTCCTTCGGTGAAGGCATTGTAAACCATGTCCTTGAGGCTGAAGTCTTTTGGAGCTTTTTCGTAGTCAACAAATCTCTTCATGTTTTTGAGCAATTTAGTCAGTGAGGCTGCCTTTGAGAATGTTTTCACGCTGGATCCTTTTATGTCGTCAGACAGTTCTCCGATATACTCGAACATTCCCCTGACATCAATGAACCTGGTGATTGGGGTGATCTTGTCTCCTTCCTTGAATATGTAAGTACCCATTCCGCAGGCAAAGTGAATGGACAGTTTGTACATGTCTTTTCCTTTGAGCTGCTCCACAAAGTTTGAAATCTTTGTAGTGGAAGGAACTGTGAAGAAGTCTTCCCTGCCGATCATACCATCAGTCTGCTGTTCAATCTTCTTAATGCATCCTGGGATTGTAACTCTCTGTTTCTCCCTCATCCTGTCCGGCATTCTTCCCACAAGACTTACTGGCTGGAAGTTTACTGCCCTGACAGCATCGATGTTTGAGATACCGAACTTTATGATGTCACCAAGGTACATATCGTTGATTCCGCCGATCACAGTAGGAACTAAAACGACTCCAAGAGGAGCTTTCTTATAGTTCTCCAGTGAAGCTGGGACTTCCCAGAAGTTCTTTGGGTTTGATCTTGGTGTTGGTCCGTCAAAACTGGTGTAAATAACATTTGAACCGGCCTCCTTGATCTTCTTTGGGAAATCGGGATCAAAGGCTGCCCTTACACTGTTTGTGTTCAGCTGAATATGTTCATATCCCTCTTCCCTGGCGATCTTTATGATATCAAGTATATCATCCCTTATGGTAGGTTCACCACCGGTAATCTGAACTGCATTGGCGCCAACCGGTTTTTCATTTCTCATTCTTCTGAGCATCATACGAAGCTGATCCTGGGATGGCTCGTAGATTGGTTCATTCTCTTTTGCATAGAAGAAGCAATACCAGCATGAAAGATCGCAACGGTTTGTAACGACAACGTTTCCAAGCCCAGTGTGCGATTTATGTTTCACGCAAAGTCCGCAGTGTGTTGGGCACACAATTTTAGATTCAAGAAGGGCCACGTGTGGATTTAAAATCTTTATACCTGCATCCTGCCACTTTTTGGCCTCCTGGTACATTTCGTAGTCTTCCCAGTATTTTTCCTTTGTTATTCCGTGTTCATTGCATTCCTTGATTAGTCTTACCTCTCCACCCATTTCATAAACAATGGCTGGGATCCTCATTTGATCGAATTTTTCATCGTCAACGCATATTGGGCAAAGACTCTCTGTCACTCTCATTACCATCATATCGTCGGTTATGAGGTTGCTCATGGAGCCAACAAACTCGTCAACCGTTTTAAATGGCGCATTCTTACTTATCTCAAAATCAGATGCAAACCTGATTTTGGGAAACTTGTTCCTTTCTTCTGTTGCGATCATTTGTACACCTTACTTCACTACCAATCTATACCATATTAAAAGTATTTTGTAGTAATCAAAACTAAAAATATCAATATTTTGGTTGAATTATTGTTCATCCAAAACTAATTTATAGTTTTCAGTCGCTTATAAACAATATGCTTAAATCATTTTCAATACGAACCTGACTATAGTTGTTTGAAAATCAGAAAGTAATAATTGTTCGAATATAAATTTAAAATATGGAATTATAATAAATTACGATAATACTTGTAGTTATTAGTGCGACAATTCCATTGCATACCCTTCTCTAATTTAAACTACTATTTTCTGCTTTAAACTAATGAATAGTTATGAGTTACGGTTGTTTTTCAAATCATTTCCACTATATAGTACTGATATATTTTCCAAATAAATTTTAACGTAATTCTAGTAAAAAAACAAATTAAAAATAAATAATGCCAGTTTGAATTATATACTGCACGAATGACTTAGTTACAAAAATTTCTCATTCTTTTGGTGTAGATTAATGCATTATTCTATGGAAAAACATTTTAGGAGAGTATAATATACTATTATCAGTTTGGAAGATAATCATGTCAGTGCCATATAGAGTTACAATCAGGGTCTCAGAGGATGACCTGCAGAAACTTATTGATATTAGGGATAAACTGAAATATGAAACAATTTCTGATGTGATAAGGGACTCCATCAAGGATTTCATGGAAAAATTCGAAGAAAATTCAAATGTCACCAACCTTAACGTTAAAATTACGAAAAAAATGATGCAGGACTTGGAAAAAATGATTGAAAGTGGAGAGGCAGTCTCCATTGATGAATTAATCAGGGTTGTTCTAAGGGAATACACATCTAAAATAGTTGATTCCGGATTTAAAAAGGTACAGGATCATAACAAGAGGGAATAAATTGGTCGTAATCCGTGCCACCAGTCAGGAGATTCAGGACGTTTTTGGAAAAGACTGGAATTCAAACTTAATTTCCTTTTCTCGTATTATGGGGTATAGTGTTGAATTAGGGGACGAAATAAAGATTGAAATGAATCCGGACAGGCCCGACTTATTCTCATTATATTCATTATACAACTCATACAGGCAGTATTTCGGAATGAAAACCTCACCCGGAAAAATATCCGGTTCTGACAGGATTTTGAAAGGCAGAACGGACCACAGGAAGTGGGCTGCTGCGTTCGAAGTAAAATTCAGTTCTAAGGATTATTCTCTGATAAAGGATGCATTGAACTTTACAGACAAAATTTCAGATGCTACAGGAAGATCAAGGAAGTTGTTTGCATTTGGGATTCATGATTTGGATGAAATATCCGGGGATATAGAATACCTGGAAAGTTCTAGTGTTTTTGAATTCGAAACATTTGATGGAATTAAAGGGAATATCCATGAATTAATCAAAAATCATGAAAAAGGGAAGGAATATTCTAAACACCTATGGGATGAAGGTTTTCTGTTGTTGAGAGACAAAAAAGGCATTATTTCTGTGCCTCCTTTATTCAATTCATGGAGAACCAGGGTAAAGGAAAGTTCACAAAATCTACTTGTGGACATTACTGCAGAGGACAAAAAATCACTAGAAACGGCTCTAAGACTTTCCGTTGGTTACTTTATCAATTCTGGAGCAGAAATTAGATTAATGAAATCAGATAATGGTGATTTCGATATAAATGAATTAATTTCCAGGAGGAAATCAAAACTTACTCCTGTTATGATTAGGAAATACATCGGAATAAAATCCAGTGAAGAAGACATCGAGAAAAATCTACGTAAAATGGGTTATAAAAAAACATCTACATCAGAATTCGAGATTTTCACAGGAAGAACCGATGTAATGGGCTCTGTTGACTTAATGGAGGATTTCCTGAAAGGAATGGGCCTTGATCAGATACCAGAAAGTCCTTTATATTCAAGTTTTACAGGAAGTCAAGAAAATACAAATCTGATGTCGCACAATGCAAGGAAAATACTTCTCTCCATGGGGTTACAGGAAGTGGTAAATTTTGTTTTAACCTCGCCAAAGGCAAACCAGTCAGGTGGGTTAAAGATACTAAATGCAAAAAGCGGGGAATATTCGGAAGCAAGAAGCGATCTTTTAAACGGGATCCTGGAATTTTTCCAAAGGAATAAGCACAATGGATTCCCCCAGAAAATTTTTGAAGTTGGAGATATAATCGAAAACGGAAACCAATCCAAAGCTATTGCAATAGGCATTTGTTCCAGTAATTCATCTTATTCAGAAATGAAGGGATATCTGGATTCTTTAATTTCTTCAACTTCAGTCTCAAATTTTAAAGTTCTTCAGGATGATATAAAGCATTTCATTAAGGGAAGATCAGGGGTAATCGAGAAAAATGGTAAAATTTGTGGTTTTATTGGTGAACTGCACCCTGATAAAATAAAAGAATTGGGACTTGAGCTTCCAATCTCCTTTTTACAGGTAGATCTTCATTCTTTATCGCGCTCTTAAAAGATAATAATAATTATTGAATAAATATGTTGATTCTCGGAGTGCTTCAAGATTCTTAAACATTCTTATACAAAGATTGTATTAACCGCTTCGGTAGTCATAATATGGAACTGGATGACATTGCACCTATAAGTAAATTCATGGGATGGTTTAACAAAAATTGGGAGTTCGTAGGGGTTGCACTGTTGGTTTCCCTTTATATGTTTCTTGCCAATTTTTTCATGTGGGCACAAACGTTCCTGGGACTTTTTGTTAATTTCTCAGGGGGAAGTGATCCTTACTTCAACTATATCATTATACAATATATATTATCAAACCATGTAACCCTTCTTCACACTATTAATCTGAATTATCCAATTGGATCAGGGAATCCGAGGAATCCATTTTTCCACTGGATGATAGCTTTCATAGCCGTGATTCTTTCACCGCTATTTGGCAGTGCTTCCAATGCAGCTTATTACGCATTCATGGAATTTGATGCAGTATTTGGCGCACTTTTAATCATACCTGTATATATGCTGGGAAAAAGCATCCTTGGTAAGAAGGCCGGAATGATTGGGGCTATTTTATACACGTTGATGCCAAGCAACCTGTCATCGGGAATACTTTCCGATGGAAGAATGCACACCCCTGAGTTGATTTTCGCTTTTTTCGCAATTTACTTCGTTGAAAGAGCCGTTAGATATGCCTCAAAGGAGAGAATTATCAGAGGGAGCTTTTTAAATATTAAGGCTTACCCGGAGGACATAAAACATTACATTAAATCAAATAGAAAAACTACAGTTTATGCTCTTCTTGCAGGGGCCACTTATGGGGCCCTTCAGTTGTCATGGCAAGGTCATGCTTACATTCTTGCTATAGTCACAATATACATTGTTTTTCAGCTTATAGTAAATCTCTTCCTTGGAAGAAACAACGAGTATCTGGTATACATTAGTACAATTTTCGTGGCACTTTCATTCTCAATGAGTGCTTATTACTATTATTCTGCAAACAATGATCCAAGTGCCTGGTTCATTCCTCCATTGTACATTGGTTTGGGGATGATAATAATCTCATTATTCATGAGCATAGTCGGAAGAAAGCCATGGATAATCTCAGTTCCAGTAATGATAATACTTGTTTCTGTGACATTACTGGGCCTATTCAAATTTGCTCCACACATTTTTAACGAGATTATTTCAGGAGAAGGGTATTTCATAAAGACCAGGGTATATCAAACAATAGCTGAGGCGCAATCCCCACCTCTCGGTCAATATATCAGTGGATTTGGAGTAGCGCAATTTATACTGGGAATTGCAGGATTCGCATACGTTGTGTATCTTTACTTCAAGGAAAGATCAGATTCTGTTCTTTTGCTTTTAGTGTTCAGTGGAGTATCAATTTACATGAGTTTTGCAGCCGCAAGGTTTAATGTTACTGCAGCACCAAGTTACGCAATTCTGGGTGCTGCAATACTTACATATTTCTCAAACCTTGTAAAGTTGCACGGTGGAACTTATGACGAAAAGTCCAAAAAGTCATACAGGAGAAATAAGGCATTAAGCGGAGACATCAAATGGGTACAGGGACTATTTGTTCTCATTGTTGTATTTGGAATACTCATTCCTTCAGGATTAGGTGTAGTTTCAGCTGCAGTTCCTGGAAACTCTGCCGGCTCAGTAAATCACCAGGTTTACAATGCGTTACCCTCCTTCTTGAAACCATCAAGCTACCAATCAAATCAGAGTGCTTACTTTGGTATTACGGGGTCGTTCATCACCAATTCTACAACACCACTTTCGCAATCCATGACATGGTTATCTTCGCAACAGTCTAATCTTCCGATATCTAAAAAACCAGCTTATGTCAACTGGTGGGATTACGGTTTCCAGGAACTTGCACAAGGTAAACACCCTACTGTGGCTGATGATTTCCAGCAAGCATATCAGGTGGCTGGACAAATCCTTTTATCACAGAATCAGTCACAAATCATAGCTTTGATGTCTGCAAGGTTGATTCAGGCGTCAATGGAATCAAATAATGGACAACTTTCCCCTGCACTGGCCAATGCTCTTTCTCCTTATATGAACA
>JAKAWY010000024.1 GCA_021816745.1 Thermoplasmata archaeon | reverse complement strand
GGTTTCAATAAACTCAAGGATAAAAATATAACGTATTTGCTAATGTATAAAATGATATATATTGAATCATTATTTTTAACAAAATTTATGTTTTCCATACATTATTCATATAAACTAAAATAAATTGTGTGATATTTGGTAACATGCACTTAATTAATTTTCATAATTCTTCTCAACGTATGTATATGTGGCATTAAGATTAATGTCTATCGTTTAATTCTTTCTGGAACATCAAGTTTCAAACACAATAGTACTTTTGTTCCTTATGCATTTTCCGCCAATTGATATATTATTGTTACATCATCATTTTCACGTCTTTCCTGATATACCATGTGCATTCATTAAATAATCTCAATATCTATGAAAACAATTTGTATTTATAATTCATCATGCTATATGATTAAATGGTTGTCAACATGCATCCGCGAATTATTAGAAAAATCGCATTAGTAGGGGATGTCAGGGCTGGTAAAACAAGTATTTTTTCAAGATTTTTAAAAAATGCCTTCAGTGATGAATATAGCGAAACTATCGGGGTTAACATTGGAAAAAAATCAATGAAAATTAAGGTAAATAACGCGGAAACTGAAATAACACTCATAGTCTGGGATGTATTCGGCTCACATTTACACGGGGAAGTGAGAAGGCTCGCCCTGGAGAATGTGGATGCAGTCATCATAATATCGGATGTGTCCAATGAAAATTCAATGAAATCTGCAGTTGATTTCTGGTTTCCTAGCATAGCAGAAACATTGGATAGTAAATTCATTTATTTTTCCCTGAATAAGGTAGATCTCATTCCTGAAAGCAGATATGAGGAAGTTGTATCTTCATTCTTTTCCATGATCAATAAATATGGGGAAAATATCGCCAGGGAGAAGGTATTCCTCACAAGCAGCAAGGAAAGCTATGGAATATATGGGCTTTTCGAGCACATATCACAGGCACTGGGAAAATCTCCTGAAACAATGATTATGAACAAGCTAGAATTCAGAAATACACTCCCATCCGAAAATGAGAAAAAAACCCTCGAAACTGTCTTTGATAAAATTGTATTGGACGTTTTAAGCCTTTTTGAAGAAAAGACACTTCCCCAGGAAATTCTTCAGGAATCCTATAAGGAGAGCAGCCTTGACAGTGAAGATATTATCCCGGAGGAGCTGGACGAATTCATGAGTATAATATCAAACAAGCTCCTTGAAAACAAAATAAGTCCATCAAAAATTTTAAGAGTCACGGGGGAGTGGAAGAGATTAAAAACCGAAGTCCTTGGTATTTCAAGGTAAAAGAGTTCCCCTGTACTTATCCAGCCACTTGACACTTTCCTGATCGCCTTTCCATTTACTCAGGGCCACCCTGTTTTCTGCCTCTATTTTTTTAATAGCATTCCTTATCCTCATGTTTGCTTTCCTGTTCATTTTCTTTTTGCCAATGAGTGCGACAGAGATGTATTTTCCGTTGATAATGTTGATTCCCGCGCCATTTATGTTCAGATAATCGAGCCTCTTTGTGCCGGCGGCATCCTTTATTGCGTTTTGTATGGCCATAAGGCTTGCGGAAAGTAGATCCTGATCCACATCAGGGTTCATTCTTCTGGTGTAATGCTTCAGGAGCCTGCCGTCATGATATATGATGAACTGTTCATCCCATGAAATGGCATATCTGCGCCTCATCATGTATGCAGCAGCCAGAATGATGGCTGCAAGAAACGGGAAAACCAGGATAAATGGGTACTGGAAAACTTCATATGGTGAAAAAGTGGAATTTGTGGAGGTTTTGAATGAAATGTAAATGGCTTCCTTATGAACTTGCGGAACCACCAGGGTTGCATTTTGCGTTCTCGGGTTTCCACTCTCAAATGCTGAATAATTGTAAGTTCCTGCAGGTAGTTTTATAGTAAGGGAATCAGCATTGTTTGCCTCAAAAGTGGAGCATCCGGTGCCATTGTAGATAGTAATGCCCCAGAAGATTTTGCTGTTGTAATTGCTGTTTATGAATGTTATGTTGTATAATACCAGGTTAAAAGTGATAAATTCAGTTTTATTGCTTCCATTTACTGTGAATGAACCGTATTCAGGAGAGGGGGTATATCCTGAATTATTGAAAACAGAAAAATTATAACTCCCATTTTCAAGATAGATCATTATGGTGCTGTTTCTTGACGACATTGTGAAGTTTTCAACTGACATTGTCCATGGCAGTTTGGAACCCGGCAATCCACTTGCAATAAACTCAATCCTGAACTGTGGTATTTTGAACAATATATTGATTATTGTAGAGTTCCCGTTCACAGTTGCATTTCCATAAGATTTATCTGGTTCAAATCCAAGTGTGTTAGCTATATGATAACCGTATGTTCCATTTGGAACTGTAAAATAAATCTGGGTTGTATTTGTCTGGGCAACAGTATTATTCAGTGAGACTGCCCATGGGGTATCTGCAGGCAATCCGCTTTCTTCAAAATAAATTTCATAGAGAGAAACACCCTTGGGATAAAACCATGCAGTTTCATTTATGGCTGAGTTCATTGTTATGGTTTCCGTATCATTGGGGCCTGAGTAACTTCCGTTCCCAAATCCAGTCCACAATTTGAAAACATATCCTGTATTCGAAATTTCAGATATGTTAACCGTGCTCCCTGACTTATACCACCCTGATGATGGACTGACAGTTCCCCTGGAATTTGAATTGTCAGATAAGTTCAGATAGTATTCTTTCTGGTATGCGAAATTGTAATTGGCATTTCCTCCGCTCACATTCAATGTGTGAGTATTATTTTTGGAAAAATACCTGATCCATTTTGAAGCATTAATAAAAACTGGAACTTTCAGGGAATAACTTCCATTTGTCACCTCCCTGGTAAAAGTGCTGTTGGATTGACTGTAATTAGTCCCATTTATTGAAAGATTCCATGTCATATCAGGAGCAAGGCCAGATACTGACACTGAAAGATTATACAATTTTTTCAGCACCACATTAACTGAGAAGATATTCCCGGATTTTATTGTAATTCTGTCTGTAAAATCGGAATAATACGGTGTGGATACAGAAACAGTATAATTTCCGGGGAAAAAGGATCTGTTGAATGTTCCTAGATGAGTTGAAACCGGAACACCATCCACTGAAACAAGAGATGATTGAGGAGAAACAGTGCCTTTGAGATTACCATAAAAAGGGTATGAAAGGTTAGAGCCTCTGCCCTCCCTGGATCCAATCCCAAAAAAAATGTTCATTGAGCTAAGTGATGTGGTGGTGGTAAGGGGCGATATTAAAGTTGGCACAGAAGTCACATTAACAAATGGTTCAATTATAAGATATTCACCCGTCCCATTAATCGAATTTATACTGGTGGAAATATTCACAAAATCATAAATACCGGGTGAAAGAGAAAATATGTTTGTATTATTCTGTGAAAGTAAAAATCTGTCAGCATTTCCAGATGAGGAATTATAAAGATAGGCTGCAACCCCCGCATATCCTGTCCCACCTGTGGGTGATGCGGATAAATTAAGGTAAAAATTAAATATCCAATTGCCTCCATTAATGAGGTAATTGAAATCGTCAGGGGAAGTCCACCCTGTCAAGTTCGCAAGAGGTTCCTTCATTCCAACTGTTCCTGGGGATGAAATGTTGCTGCCGGGTTTGAATATAAACGTTCCAGTTTTGCCTGTAGCGGAAGAAGATATTGTAACGCTGGTATTAGCTGGCGGGAATTTTCCCACACTATTATTTGTCAGGTTCCACAAACCTTTACTGTATGAGGAGTTACCTGTTCCGAGATTCAGGAAGGAAACAGTACTGTTCATCCTGCTGGTTATAGATTCGGTATGCAATGGTAAATTGTTTCCGATAATAGCATCGTGAGTCCCGGAATATGGTATAAGCGAAATTAACAGCAATGTAACCAGTAAAAAAGTAGAATATTTCATTTGCTTATTAATAAGTATGAAGTATCATACCATTAAGTTTTCTATTTTTAGGGAGAAATATAATGATCATTTGTGTACATTTATTTATCTCATACAGTGAAAATATCGCCTATTGGTACAAAATAAGATACGTTTCACCTAAGATGAATGAAAGTGTTCGTGTCATTCAATATCAATATTCTGGTCTGGCTTGATCTGTATGTTCATCATGAACACACACTAATACATAAATCAAAGGGCATTTCAATTAATGATCTATATGAGAGGAAACTCACCTGAAAAATCAGGAATACACTCTCGTGGGGGTTACGAACCAACAGTGAGAACGGGGCTTTCACCAATGAAGGCAATGTTCAGCATTGTTGTCGTTTCACTCATGATATTTGGAGCATTTGCAGTTGTTTTTAGTGCAAGTGCTTCAGGAACGGCCATGGGAAATGCATTCAGCACGAATGCAAAAAATGCAAACACGATTCAGGCGACGCTTCCAAGCCCGAATTATAAAATATCCGGCACATTGCCATATATTCCTCAGGGTTCAAATGAACTCAGCACCATAAACTTGAATCAGACCACTCACATTTTCATAGGGTTTAAACTGCAGCACAACACATTCCTGAACGGATATATTGCTCAGGTTTCCAATCCTTCATCACCGATTTACAGACATTATATGACACATTCACAGTTTGTCAGTAATTTTGAAGTGAACAACACAGTGTATAACCAGGTATCATCATATTATTCAGCCATGGGATTGACTGTGGTTCAGGAAAATGATCGTGGATACATGGAGGTTACAGGCTCACTGCTGAATTTGGAAAAGGCATTCAACACCACATTTGCAATATACAGCACTAACCTGGGAGATTTCTATTTCAACCTTGCAAACATAAGCGTACCCACAGTGTTTTCACATTATATCAATACAGCCATAGGATTTACCAACTATCCGTACTTCACTCCCGGGCTGACATTAAACCCTGCTCTTGGAACAAACGTCTCAAATGAATATAACCAGCTTATGAACGCACCTAATAATGGTGTTGGTGCAACCAATCCGCAGCCTCCATATACACCATATGCGCTTCAGTTGGCATATAACGAGACCAAACTGATTTCATCAGGAGTAAATGGTGAATATATCACCATAGCAGTGACAGATGCATACGGAGACCCTACCTCAACCACTGATCTGGCAGAATACAACGCACTTTACAATATGCCCTCAAACAACTCATACCAGACAATTTATCCTTACGGTTCACCACAAACATCATCCGGAGCCTATGGTTCAGTGGTTGATCTCTGGGAAGTTGAATCAGCACTGGATTTCCAGATGGCACATGCCACAGCACCTAACGCCAACATTGTTTCAGTGATTTCCCCGGATGCGGGTTATACGCTCACTCAATCTCTTGTGTATACCATCACAAACCAGCTGGCAAACGTGATATCGAACAGCTGGGGGGCACCTGAGCCAGAAATTGGAAACCAGGCACAGTATTTCCATCCCTTTGCAAAAGAAGCCGTAGCTACAGGCATAACTGTTCTTGCTGCATCAGGAGATCAGGGTGCAGCCGGATATGATCCCAGCGTTCCAAGGTCAGTCATGTGGCCCAGCAATGATCCATATGTCCTGGGAGTTGGAGGGACAACCATATTCATGAACGGCACCATGGGCACAGGTGTGCAAAACGTCTTAAACGGGCCACCTGGCGTGAATGAAACATTCAACCCCACAAACATGAGCAATGAAACCGCATGGGATGGCTATACGGGAGGAGGGTACAGTACACTATTTACAAGGCCCGCCTGGCAAACCGGACAGGGAATCCCCACCATGGGAAAGTACGCATACAGAAGGGGAATACCCGATGTTTCAGCAAATGCAATGTTTGCAGGCAACCTTTTCGTGTTTAACGGGGTAACAGCAGGGTCATACGCATTCGGGGGGACAAGTTTTGCATCCCCGCAATGGGCAGGTGTCATAGCAACTGCGGATTCTTACGAAATCGATCACGGAAATGGAAATATGCTGGGCTATCTTAATCCAACATTCTACTCCATATTCAATTCACCTGCATACCATAAGGCATTTTACGACGTGATATACGGGTATAACGGGCCCAACGGGTTGTTCAATGCCGGACATGGATGGAGTCCTGTGACAGGGCTTGGTTCACCCAATACCGGTTTCCTGACCAAGGAATTGGCCATAATGACCTATTCTTCAGGTGTGAAAGGAGACTTTAACACTACACATGCATCAGGAATCTCGGCGAAAATACAGACAATCCTGAACGGACAACTATATGGAACGGCCACAGCATCCGCGTTCATAAACGTAACACTTTCAGACGGTACACAGATAATGCTGGGATATACCCTGAGCAGATCCAATCCTGAAGGATCATGGTTCTACGCCATCATTCCAGCAACATCAGTCTTTGGCAGTGAGGGATACATAACAGGCCCATCAGGAAGTGCAGGACTTAACGGCACATTCAACACATATACTGTTATCAGGACCGCACCGGATGCATGGTCTCTGGAGATCGACGGAAAGATCATCACAACCTTTTCCAGTAATGCAAACAGCACAGGAAGCAATCTGCCATATATTGGCGGATCCATCCTGGAGGATTATTCACCGTTGAATACCATCGGTCCATTTTCGGTCAGGGATCTGCAATACGAAAAGAACAATGTCATGCACAGCATGCCATCAGTTATGTCCTACGAGAGTTCAGTTCCACTGACAGGAATATCACCACCATACACCTTACCCAACACACTGGGTGTTGTATATTCAAAATCCACGGATCAGATAATGATCGGGTCAGGACTGCCATTCAGCAATGGAATCACACTGTTTGGAACATTCTATAAGGTGCCTCCATCCACAGCGTTGCTTAAGAATCCTGCATACGTAAGCCTGTATGCACAGCATGTGGGTTCACAGGCTACAGGGGGTGCGTCCAGTTTCCAGATGAGCACCCTGTTCCCGGCAAATCAGGGCAACTTCAACTCCAGTTATCTTGTACCTGTGCTTGGAACGTCTTCCTGGTCATTCCACACATCTCTTCCACTGGCCACATCGCTTTATCTTTCGAGGGCTGATCCACTCTATGCAAACTTCTATCTTTCGCTGTCTTCATCCCTTTCAGGAAGCACACCTGGAGCTGTACCTGTGACTGTAAGCATCATGGTGCTGGCCAATGGGGTTCTCGTGGGGGCAAATTCAACAACGCATAATCTCAGCCTTGAACACTCAGTGCAGGATTACAATGTGTCCATGCATTCACTTCTTTCGAAAATCAGCAAGGGAAGCGTAATTACAATGATAGTCAGCTGGTACTCAGCAAACGCAGGTGGAAACAACATAGGATACCTTATTTCTCCACAGACAGGTTCCAGCAATCCAATTTCCCTGACACTTCCCACGAAGAATCCTGTTTCCATATCACCTCCGGGTGTAATTGTTCAAAACAACAACTACTATATATCTTCAAAAATAAAGAGTCCCTTCGGTCCATACGATCTAAAGAGTGTTTCAGGAAAACTGGGATCAGCGTCCATTGGGTACACAGTCTCAAAAAACAGCAACTACACCTTTGAAATTAGCGATCTACAGATACCGTATGGAACAAATCATTTCAACATATCTGCCACGGACATTCAGGGAAGAACCAACAATGCTACGGCCACTGTTGTTGTCAGCACACATAACTACAGGACTGCATTCTCAGAATCTGGCCTTCCCGGCAATACAAAATGGTATGTGAATATCACAGACAGTTCCGGAACCTCTTTCTCACTGAATACCACGAAAGATCAGACAACTGTATATCTGATTCCGGGAACCTATTCATACACCATTGCAACCACTGACAAAATCTTTGCACCTTCCATAGCATCCTCATCATTCACGGTGGGTACATCAGGACAGAGCATAGCCATTTCATTCAAGCCGGTAACATTCCAGGCAACATTCACAGAAACCGGCCTGCCTGCAGGTACAACGTGGTATGCGAACCTTACTGGAATGCTTGGAAATTCCCAATCGTCTACCTTGAACTATGAACTCCAGAATGGAACCTATGGATTCACCATTGCATCCTCAAACAGCAACTATGAACCAAACGTAACAAACGGGTACATCTCTGTCAATGGAAATTCTGTGAATGTCAACGTTAAATTCACTCAGATATATTTCACTGCTACATTCTCTGAATCCGGACTTCCTTCTGGGGCAACCTGGTATGTGAATCTGAGCAATGGTGATCATGGAAAGGCTGTTTCGCCAAATTCCATAGGGTTTACACTGCAGGATGGCGTATACAGCTATACCGTAAGCACATCAGACAGTTCATATGTTCCATCCACATCCAGCGGATCAATTGACATCAGCAACAGCAACATGAATCAGCAGATCACCTTCTACAGTCAATCAAGTGCCGGAACAGCAACATTCATGGAAAATGGCCTTCCATACGGAACTCCATGGGAATTGCATCTCTCAAACGGAAACGCATACACATCTACTAAAAATTCTCTTTCCGCAGCTCTTCCCTCAGGAAAATACACATACAGCCTAATAACGCCAGACGGAAACTATCATGGCACTGCTGGGAACTTTACAGTAAAGCCCGGAATGCAGAATATATCCATGTATTTTGCTCCAGTCACTTATACTGTGGTCTTCTCAGAGAACGGGCTTTCACATGGGACCAGATGGTCAGTCATCATAAATGGTGTTGAATACAATTCAAGCACTCAACACATTTACGTAAGCCTCATGAATGGAACTTACAGTGTTAAGATGGTAGGAATTGGAGGATATAGCACACCTGCAAAGGCCATAACCGTTTCAGTGCAGGGATCAAACATGAGCTCATCAGTGATGTTTGTTCCAATAAACGGTGCCCAGGCCCAACCATCTGTCCTAAGCACAACACTGTATGCCACTGGAGGAACAGCAGGAACCGCAGGCTCAACCTATGTGGCTGCAAGAAAAATTGGATCCAGGGTAATTCAGGGCCTGAAACATCTGTTCAGGCATTAAAATTTTTAATTAACAAATTTTTATTTTATTAAAATTTTTCTTTTAGTTTCTATTTTTTTCAGAATTATCCCAGAAAAAGTCAAACATGGAGTTGAATCTCCTGGTGGCCTCAGAACTGTCAATCAGAATACCGTTTACGGTCCTGCTCATGGAATTCCCTGTGGCATTGCTTTCCGATTCAAGCAAAAGGAAGACTGCCTTGGAATCCGATGTCATGTAACTGAATGGTTCATTCAAGTTGCATATCCTGACATCAAAGCTCCTCATGATATCTGACACAAGTTCACTTATGCTGTCACTTCTTGGAAGAAGTACCCTGACACTGGCCCCTTCACTCATCTTACGGGAAAGGTATACAATGGTATGATGTGAATATATTCTAATGAGGTTTCTACGGTCAAGAAACAGGTTTATGGAGCCATCAGCCCTTTCAATGAATGAATTTATTCCCGTTATAACGGAATTGATTCCTTCCAGGAACCTCATATGCATGGAAACATCCTTATTTTCACCCATTGATCTCAGCTGATCTGAATATTTTGAAATTATGGTTTCTTTCCTGCTTTTGATTTGGGTAATGTGATTTTCCCTGTTTCTGATAATGCTTTCCACTGCAGTTTCAAAGTCCACTGCCTTGAATTTTAAAGGGGCCCCTCCAACTACCTCCACAAGGTTCAGGGACTGAAGCGTTTTAAGATCCCTGTAGATTTTTGCCCTGTCTAATGAGGATCCCTTTGAGAGATTCCCAGCGGTACTGGCCCCGGCCCTCAGCAGCATAAGATATATCTTTGCCATATCCTGCTCTATTCCAAGAGTTTTAAGGTATTCGGTTATTTCCTCTGAGAAGTTTTCAGACACTACTTATGTATATGTCTACTGTCTATTACTTTTTTTATAACCCAGGTATACTGGTTCTGCTACTATCAAAATAATACTGTTTGTTCAGGATGAACAAGCACCATTTCTTATGGGTTTCTAGGTTTATTCACGTATGTCAAGACAAACGGAAAAGGTCAGACAGAGGAATCTTACAGGAAATTTTGAAGATCCCTTCAATAGGAATAGCTTGGAAAAACTAGTCATTTTTTCTGCAGTGATCATCATAGCAGGATTAATGATTCTATCATCCCTCACCATAATTTCATACGGAAACATATCATCTTCCAGTCCTGGTGCACAGTTCACGGTGGCTAACACAGGAATAGCTTCACCCTACTTCAATAATCAGTTGGGCGCAGGAAATGGAAGTGGTGTAAACCCAAACCAGTATTACCAGAGTGAGCCTGCACCTGTGGGCATAGCTGACTTCGGAATCGGGCAGAATAACAGTCCTTATTTCTACAACACCAGTGCATTTGAAGGAAATGTCCACATTATCAGGCTGGAACTTAATGGAACAGCGGGTGGTACGCTCCCAAACGCAGTTGACAACGGTTCGGGAAATATAGTTGTGCCCATTGGAGAGCAGCTTGGAAACCAGTTAGGAATGACCATGCAGTTGAATGTGCAGTTTGCATTCGTAAATTCAGGGCATCTATACGATTACTGGATTCAGGATGTAGTTACTGTCACACCAAATAATGCCACTTCAGCTGCCTGTGTAGGTTTTGAGAACAACATCTGGAATTTCAGTTCCCCCAACGCAGGAATGAACTCAAATTCTGTAAAGGGAAACGGATCTGTGAGCACATTTCTGGGAACTGGAGTTTATGCATATTGCCCCGGTAATTCAGTAAAGGGCAATGACATTTCACTTAATTATCCGTCTAACATAGATCTGAGGGTACTTTCAAGGATGAATGCAGCAGGCCCGCAGGTTGTGTTCCAGTACAACGACGGACTTGGATGGGTTACCTATGATACACCAGTATTTATTTTCGCAAAGAATGTAACTACATTTTACAGGTATGTGGTGGATGGATACCAGATGAATCCACTGGGACTCTACTGGGATGCTGAACTCACACTTGGTGGCCTGGGAGACGGTCTTTACACCAGTTCTGCACCTGCAACAAACATGTTCATGACCCTTAAATACTGGAACGGGCACAATTATCAATACATCCCAAACGCATTCAATTTTGGAAGTGATACCGGAGAATCCATAACTTACGTAACTTCCACATCCCACATAGTGGCTAATAACGGAACCATAGGAGATCAAATTTATGGAGGGCAAAAGGGAACTTTGCATATGAGTTACAATTCCACGCAATATTCCACACTCTCCCTTGAAACTCCGGTTAATAGTGGAACCATTCAACTTGGCGGGACTTCCTATAACTTTACGGGAGGAAAGGCAATAATTTCAGCTGCTCCAGGGATTTACACCATCTCAATACTTTCAAAGGGATCTCTAGTATGGCAGCACACTGTGAACCTGATTCAGGGGCAGATTCAAAACATAAACGCCAGCAATTATCACAAACTTACATTTTCAGAAACCGGTCTTCCTGCAGGGGCAGAATGGAATGTGACAATTGGCCCTGAAACACTTTCAAGCACCGGACAAGAAATCACGTTCTTCCTTCCCAATGGTACTTACACCTATAGCATTTCTCATTTCAGCAAGTATTCACAGTCAATAATGCTTGGCAAAGTCAAACTCACCAGGAACACAGTAATTGATGTATCATACTCCCTGGTATCCTACAGGAATTTCTTCAAGGAGAACGGCCTACCCAATAATTCTGAATGGTACGTGAACGTTTCCGGCTTCAATTCCATGAAAACGGACAGCCCAGCAATGAGCATATCGCTTCCAAATGGAACATACTACTTCAGCACATCCACATCCAATGGAAACTATTTACCCAATGTAAGTTCAGGCAGTTTTACTGTGAACGGTGCATCAGTAACTGTGAACATTGATTTCTATTCTACCTATGAACATTCCACAGTCTTCACTGAGACCGGGCTTCAGGCAAACACTCAATGGGGAATATCGATGGCAGGCGTTACACAAACCACCAATGGAAACTCTGTTGTTTATAATGAATTGAATGGAACATACAAATACAAAGTGATAAATCCGGATGGATACGTCTCAAACCCCTCCAGTGGAACTGTTGTGATCAGTTCAACAAACACATATACAATACAGATACAGTTCTCCCCATCCCATCAATACACTGTGACATTCAATGAAAATGGAATTCCTTCAGGAACAACATGGTCAGTGGATTTCAACGGGATCACAGAGACATCGAATTCAAACGCAATCTCTTTCCTTGCAGTAAATGGGACATATGGATACACGGTACAGTCCACCAGTGGATATCATGCAACACCCGGTTCAGGGAGTGTCACGGTTCAAAACAAATCCACCACTGTGGGTGTAAAATTTGTGCAGACAACTTATTCAGTCACATTCAGTGAGACGGGCCTTCCACCAGGATCACAGTGGACAGTGACTATGAATGGTGTCTCGAAAACATCCACAAACAGCACCATTACTTTCATGGAACCCAATGGAACCTACAAATTCACAGTATATTCCATCGCACTTTACAACAGCTTTGAAGCGACACCCAGCAGTGGGCAGGTCATAGTGAACGGTTCTAACGCATCCCAGTCAGTAGTCTTTACCCCAAACCCATCAGTAGCTGGAACTGCAGCGCCATCCAGCGGTAATGCGGGGCCAATTGGACTATTTGGATCCACAGTGGGAATTGGAGGCGGGAGTTCATCTGCGGTTGCAATTGTTGGATTTAGGAAGAGGATAACAGATGGTATTAAGAGAGGAGTTCTTCCACTTTTGAAAAAAATCTTTAGAATCTAATAATAAATATTTCAAAAACAATTTTTTCATTTTACAGCAGATTCGTTACACTATCGTCTTTTTTATTAATTCCTTGCACATAAGATCAACTATGATGAAGTTCAAGATCAGATAAGCGATAGGAATTTTTGAATAATATCCTTTGTTCCCGCCTTACTGATGCGTTCATATGTTGAATTGTTTTCAACAATACCTTGCGCAATAAAATCTTTAAAGAAATTAAAATTGGATAATACCGAAGAAAGCCAATCAATTCTCGCAAAATAAAAAGAATCACTATGAAGTAATGAAACTATATCTCCACAATCCTTTCTAAATTTTTCAGTTAGATAATCAGTTTCTGAATTATTTTCTATGTTTAAATCATAGTTTCTATCCCAAGCGGCTTTAAATTTTAGCAGTAGAAGCATTGCTATTTCAGGAACTATCACTTGAAAATTTTTTTTGGAGGAATATGAAACGTTTTGTGTTAAAATTTGATAATTAAGATTTTTTAAATCTAATTACACATTTGTACCATGAAAATAATCATTTTTTGGGAGAAAATCAAGATAAATATCACCTGACTGTGCGTGTTTCAAAAAAATCGTATTTCCGTTTGAATTTCTCTCCCTTTTATAATCTCTGGTTACATATAGATGATTTTTCAAAGATTCCTTAAAACGGTTAGATGTAATAAAATCAATGTCCAGGGAATATTTCCAGGGATTGAAGGAATGGACAGCCCATCCACCAATTAAGATTATGTCGCGTGGTTTGTAGTTAATAGCGGAAATGCTCCAATTAAAATATATCTGAGCTCTTCGATCGAGTCCTCGGCCAGATTAGTTTTATTTATATCAATATCTGGCAATTTTATTCACCAACTCTTTTGATGAGATCCTTCCGTCTATACCTAAACCGGCAAGATCGAGCAGATTCTGGTATATATCTACTACCCGAACACCACTAAAAATTTCTGACTTCTCCATTATATTTCTATCGGGAGAATATACTTTTAACCTGCAACCTTTTACGTTATTTTGAGAAAAACTCTTAATGAACCCCCTGTCCTTTGATAAGTTTGGAAGATAAATATAAGCAGTATCGTCTCTAATGATGGATGAACCATAATATATCGCAGATGAGTGTGCTGTGAAAGCATAATCTATCCCCTGCTTGTTTAAATTAAGTGAAATTTCATTGATGCATTCTGATGCAGTTCTGAAATATGTATTTATGGAATCTACAAGTAAACCATCCAGTGGTCTTTCCCACGAAACAGCATTCAAGAGCCTGTCTATGTCTTTGATCTTAATGCCTAAATCAAGATAAATTAAATCTGAATTAAGAAGCTTGTGATATATTGCGTTTGACCATGCATATGAAATACCTGATAGCTTGGAGAGTTCAAGAATATTAACTGGTTTTTCCTGTAGAATGCACCTTATAACTTTCCATGCTTTCTCCTTCGTAATTTTTATGGGTGCATATGTCCTTTGCTCAGATGCAATATTTTCATCCAGTTTTCTGTTTTGTGATCTAATGCAATCATATATTTTTGCAGGGATGATAAACGTCTCAACGCCAAGTCTCTGGGAAAGGAACTCTGTGCTATACTTTAGAGATTTTCCAACGCAAATCAGCCTTACCCTCCTTTTACCTTTTGATTCCTGACTTATCAGATGTGAAATGGAATAAATTCTATAGATCACGTCCTCGCTGATTCTTTGTTTTAATTCGACGAGTATTAAGGCGTTTCCTGATTCAATACCAAGATCAATTAACAGTTCCCTATCACCAACTGTGATCTTATAATCTTTCGCAATATTCGCATCTTTTTCAATTCCAAGTTTTTCAAAAAGAAATTGATAACACTTATCTATATTTTCATTCATTATAGTATCAGTAAATAGTGATAGAATATAAATATATCACTATTACTTATCGGTAAATAACAGTAGATTAAATACTTATCAGTGATAAATAGAAAATAGGATAATACATAATAGTTTATGTGACAGAATGACGAATCATCTCAACATTTTATGTAATTGATAGTGCGAAACACGTGAAAATCGGTGTAATCGCCCACATTATAATTTATCCGAAAATAATCTGGATTTCAATCAAAAATTAGAATTATCGGCCATTTCACTCTTTTACTGTTATTAAATATAAAAATACCTTCGGTTAGATAGTAGAGCTATCTCAAAAGTAAAATATATATGTATATCATTTTATTAAGATTATATGGATTCAAGTAAACATTATTTTGAACTGTATTCTTTTCAAAACTTGTTTAAGGCAATTGAGTATATGCAACGGATAAGAACCAGGTATTATTGATTTCTTTTTCTATCCGAATGGAAGTGAGGTTATAATTCATGAGTCCGTTATTATTCCCACATTTTATAGATTGTATATTGTTCGGTGTAATTTGTAGTGCAATTATATTAATTTTGTATCCTGTAGGTCTATTTTTAACTCTGAAAAATGAAAAATTCAAGATAGAATCTTCAAAAGATCATAAGGAATTCTATAAAGCTAATTATGAACATACAGCCAATGCATTGAACAAGTATCTCAAGTTTCATCTTCCCATTTTTTTCATTGTAAGCATTGCCCTTTTCACTCCAATATTATGGTATTACTATAATACACACGCGTATATGTTCTCGCCATCATTCTCAATTGAGAACAACCTTCAGCAATCACTTAACGTACTCAAGTTTTCAGATGACAGTGGATGGTATATGGCCTTTTTCACATTAAATTTCATAATTGTCGATATTTTGCTTTACGCAAGAGATGGTATACGAATCATAAACGAGTTTAGAAAGTTAAAAAATTAATAGTTTATCCATTTTTCCTGCAAGTTCATTTTTCTAAAGATGCAGTAGTTACGTATTATTGAGATTGCATTTAGGCCAGTTGAAGTAATATAGTATAAATATTAGTTATACATATAACATTTATATGGAAAAGAAAACTACAGTTGGACCCAAAGGACAGGTGGTCATACCAAAAGAAATACGCGACCAGATCGGGATAAAAGAATACTCAGAGGTTATTGTGGACATTCTTGACGACTCCGTAGTAATCAGGAAACTCAATCCAGAGTCAGTATCTTATGTCGATTATTATACTGCAACGTACTCAAAGAAGCTAAAGGAAAAGGTCAATATCAAGAAAATAGCAGATGAACAGTATGAAGGGAACATACTACATTGACTCCAATGTATTCCTCTACCCGGTTCTGTATAGCGATCTAGAGGAATCAGAGAATGCTAGGAGAATTCTATCGCAAATTGAAAATAAGGACATTCAGGCATATACTTCTACCCTTACATGGGATGAGGTTTCTTACGTGGCCGAGAAGTTACTCGGTAAAACCGACGCCATAGAAGTTGGAAAGAAATTCATCAATTTCCCCTTCCTCCGTTTTATACCTGTAGACGATGAAATAATGAGAAGGAGTCAGGTCATAAGAGAAAAGTACCACTTGAAACCCAGGGACTCTATACACCTTTCATCGGCTATAGAACGGAACATTTCAGAGATCATAACAGATGATGCAGATTTCGATGGGATAAAAGAGATCAAACGAATACCAGTTAAACAGTGAAGTGTGATGATCCCAAATTCACATTCCTAACATTTTAAGCGTGAAATCTTACCATACATTGTGGATAAGAAGGATTAAACTGCTGAAACAGTGAGTTCACTACAATCTGGGCATAAACTATACTTCAGTTGGTTTAAATTTTATTTTACCAAAATATTTTGTAAAGAATCTTAGAAACATAAAGATAGATAGAAGAAAATCCACCGTATAAATTAAATAGGAATTCAGGCATATATTCAGGTCTAATGCTAAAGAACGGCATATATGAACTGATTATTAACAGAATTCTCAGGAATGAACTGAATGCATTGAAAGATGTTGATGCAGA
>JAKAWY010000091.1 GCA_021816745.1 Thermoplasmata archaeon | reverse complement strand
AAATTAGATTGACCATAGAGGTTGTAATTAACCGTCCAGGTTCCGGGGTTGATAACAACCTTGGGGTAGTCACTGCTGATTCCCAAAATCTGGAAGCCATTTATAGAGTATTTTACAAACATTTTTCCCTCTGTAATCCCTTTTGAATCCGTGAAAGATATATTTCCTACGGTTTTATTTGAGTAAAGAACTATTCCAAGATCAAGGGTTCCTTTAGGTATAGTGATCTTGAGAGAACCATTCTTAGGGAATAAAGAATTGTTATAAATTTCATTGAAACCTGCCAGAATGTGTGCATTAGATGAGCCGGAACCGCTGTTATTACTACTTATAGAATTTTCAGAAATATAAATTCCACAAAAAATGATGGCTAGTACTACCACAAATATTATGGCTACTTTTTGATTCTTTAAAATTTTAATCCCTCCTTGGGATCAATATATAGGTTGAAATTAAAAGGAAGAGCAGCTCAATAAGAATAAATTCTAGGTAAGTTTGAAAAGAAGACATAAGCGGATATAAGGAAGATGTAACAGGTGCATTCGATGAAATAGTCTTATGAACAAGTTCCTGGCCGAAATTCAGAAAATAAGAAGATATGGAGTTTACACTCTGTGACATAAATGCAAAACCGTAGAACGGGAGTCCTTTCATGATTGAATCTCCTCCAGTTGATAGATTTGCGCTGTAGTACGCATATAAATTGGATTGAAGTATGATCATGAATAAATAAAAGAAAATGGAAATGAGTATACTTTCCACTTTTCGGATCGTAAGAGACGAAAAAAACATTGCTTGTACACCCCCAAATAGGCTGATTGTAAAGAACATTAAAAATGGTATGAAGATAAGGAATGGTGTTAAATCAGAAACCGCGACTCCAAAATTTGTAAATCCATTTAACACAACACAGGACAATAACATCAAAAGGGGAATTAAAGAAACTATGGCAACCAAAGAGAGAAGAAATAAGAGCTTGCCAACAAAAACAGATGACCATGATGGTTTGAGGCCTTTAATCAGGTTCGAAAATCCTGATTCCCGATCTCTGGAGATCAGAATTGAAGGGTATATGAACAGTAAAACCACAAGGATGAGCTGGTTATTCCAATAATCAAAAATTATTTCAGAAGGATTGAGTCTGCTATGTTGAACTATTCCACCTATGTATATAGAAGTAAGGATTGCAGAACCCGCAATTGAAAGAAAAATGAATATTCTTCCAAAAAATGATCTTGTAAATTCTCTGAACTCTTTCAAAAACTGGTTATATAAACCACTAATTTGCATTGGACCACCTAGTATATACAGATTCCGCTGTTATATCAGTAATGCCTGAAATCTTATAACCATTGGATGAGAGTAGGTAAACTACTGATGAAATCTGTTCCTTTTCAACATTAATTTGAACTGAGTTTCCACCAATTGGTGCAACACTGTATCCATTTTCTTTGAGGAAGATTAAAAGGGTTTCTGCATTCTCAAGCACTGATATTTCCATGATTCGTTCTGATGAGCCAGAAGTATCCACAACCTTTCCGTTCTTTAGATACAATATTCTTGTAGAAATCTTGTTGACAGTATGTAAATCGTGGCTAGATACAAGCACACTACCACCATCTTTTGAGAATTTTGAAAGAATCTCCCACATATGTATTACCATTGGTGGATCCATTCCTTCAAATGGTTCATCCATAATGAGAACCTGTGGAGATACTGAAAGTGCCATTGCAAGGTTCAATCTTTTTTGCATCCCCTTTGAAAATCTAGAAACGGGGTAATTTATGTCATTCAAGCCAACTGTGCTAAGTAAATCATCGCGATAAACTCCACTTGTGATAGATGTAACATATTCAAGATGTTCCTTAGCAGTCAGTTCAGGTGAAAATGCTGGCATTTCTGGCATATAACCAATTTTGCCGTTTATCGTAATTTTACCCGTTGATAGTTTAAGAATTCCTGCAGTAATTTTCAGTAAAGTAGATTTCCCTGCCCCGTTTGGACCCACAAGGCTGACCACCTCCCCATCATCAATGTTAAGTGTAATGCCGTTTAACACATCTTTTTTCGTCAAACCAGTTCGGAATGATTTGAAGATATCTTCAACTTGCACTCGCATTTGTAGCTTCAACCCCCAAAAAAACAAATACCACATTGGCGTATAATGACTTAAGATCAATCTTTATAAAAGATCTGCTGTTTGTTAGTATTTTAATGTCATATTGGACATACGTATGGGTTTCATTGAAACTGTAAGTATTATTTCCGGAGGTAAGTCCCGAATTATAGATTGTGAGATTGTATGTAATGTTGTTTAAGTATGGTAAAGAGGTACCTTCCACTGTAATTAATGAACTGTTTGTAGTGAAGTTTGCAGTTAATCCCATAACTTGTATAATGCTGGAACTTATCGAGAAATTAACAAAAGTACTGCCTCCACTCCTCCCTACAAATGTATAATGTCCTTCATTTATTTTATAAAAGCCTGCAGGCGCTGTATGGAAACCATTTCTAAGTGTACTTGATTGAAAACACAAAACTGTAGAATTCCAGGTTGCAATTGCGTTTGAGTTTGATTTATCTATTTTGTAATGTATTATCCCTACAAAGGAGAAAACTGGATTCAGGTTTGTTGCGTCATTTCCAAGATAAATCATCCTTAATCCTGAAAGAAATGATGATGCATTTAATTCCGGACTAAGTGGACCTGAATAAGATGAATTGATATAAAAATCAAGAGAATTACCTTGTTTAATAGATGTTTGTGATGGTGAAACGTTGACATGAATATTGGTGTTTCCAGAAAAGTATAATCGAATGGAGAAATATGAAAAAATAAGGACAAGTGCCAATGCGATAACCAAGATGATCTTAATCTGAGTTTTCATTTCTCTATTCCTTAATCTTCATGAGTTTATTATATTTGAAG
>JAKAWY010000090.1 GCA_021816745.1 Thermoplasmata archaeon | reverse complement strand
GTGAAACACATGCATAAGTGTATTTAGTAATCCCATGAGATCGGCGATACGCGAGTCTGGCTCAATGACTTCCATGTCATGAGTTTATTTGTGACTTCTATAAAATCTTATGCAGAAAGCCTATGGGGGAAACCAATCGCTCAACGCGGGGAGATTATAAGGCTGGCCAATGAAATTATATCATTAAAAAATCTGTTCACCTCTTCAGATATGGAATTATTAGCTTCCTTGGAGAAATGCCAAGTTATCTCACTTTTAAAAACACAAACCACGTAAAAAATGAACGAAATGCTGCATTTTCAGGGTAAAGTGGGTGAGAAGACACTAACTGAAACAATGAAGATAAGTATAATTCGGATTTGAAACGTCACGTTTGAGATTAATGTAACATTATTTCCATATTTCTGGGTATATTGTTACACAAAGATTATAATCGGGTTAAGTGATAACATGTAAGTGAAATACAACAAGTTGCAGGATATCCTTGAGGAGTTGGAAGGACACGGGAAAGTTGTATTTACTCTAAATGACGCTTCAAAAATGATGAACAAGCCAAAGAGCTATACATCAAAATTGTTGTCATCCAACAAAAGAGTCTCCAGGATTGAGAGGGGAAAATACTTCATCAACACCGGAAAGGGAATTGATCTCTATGAAATCGCCTCTCAGATTGTGTTTCCATCTTATGTAAGCCTCTTTGCAGCATTTCAGTATCATATGATTACTGACCAGATCGTAACCACTTTCAGCGTAATCTCATTGAAAAGGCACAGGCCTATAACATTTGGAGATAACAAAATAGAATTCAGGAATGTTCAGAAAGATAAATTCTTTGGGTATACCAGGGAAAAGAACATTTACATTGCTACCATAGAAAAGGCAATAGTTGACTCCCTGTATCTGAATCTTCCATCTTTTTCCTACGTAAAAGAGTCATTTTCCACAGCCATAGGGAGACAGATCATAAACATCGAAAAACTCGTAGAATTTACTAATAGAATGAATTCGGGCATTGTCACAAAAAAGATGAACATCCTTCTGAGTAAAGAAAATATCAGGGTCAGCAAATCCGGAGTGGAAAAGAGATGATAGATGAGAGGCTTCTTCTGGAGCAATCTCCAAAGTTTAGGGATTTGAGACAGCTTGAAAAAGATTACCTGCTTACATTATTATTGTATGAAATTTACTTTGAATTCAATAATGAACTGATATTCAAGGGTGGCACATCCCTTAAGTATTTCTACAATCTGAACCGTTTTTCCGAAGATCTGGACTTCTCATACACGGGGATAAACAGTACTGAGGGAAGAAATTTGGTTACAAACAGGATCAACAAAGCAGTGGACAGATTAAGCCTTCAGTATCCAGTAATCCAGAGAGAGCACAGGGGAAATAAGGAAAATGGCATCGTCATTGGCATAAACTTTGATGTAAGAATACAGGGGCCGTTAAGTAAACGCCTGGGACAAATGCAGAACGTCAAGATTGACCTTAGTTTACGGAATGACGTATTACAGAGACCTGACATCAAATATCTACTGCCGGCATACCAGGATATAACCACTTTTACAGTTCCAGTTATGAACATAGAAGAAATAGCCGCAGAGAAGGTTGCATCCATCCTGGAGAGAGACAAAATGAGGGATATATACGATCTTTATTTCCTTCTGGTTATTCGTGGGATTAAGCCCAATGAATCTCTTATCAGGGAAAAAATGAACAAAAGGGAAGAAAAATTTGATGATCAAAAGTTACACCTGAAGCTAAATGAAGCTTTGAATCAGATGAAATGGAAATCAGAACTCTCATACCTGATTAATCCGCTTCCTGACAATAAAATGGTGGTGGAAGCCTTGGAATCAACGCTGAATTTCAGATAAGTGAATTGAAATGTCCCTGATTAAATTGTAACGGGTCACACTTATCCTTCAGCAATATGTCGGTAAATACAAAATCCGCTGAAACTCAAAACCTTATCTGACCATGGAAGAAATCAGCAGAAGGAACGATGCCAGTATAACCCTGCGATCCACCGGAGTTCCACTGGTAATTACAATCTCAACCTTCTCCTTGAGAATTGCCATCATGTTACCGTGGCCCTTGGCTATAACGGAGCCATCCTGCATCAGGAGTTCGTAATTTGCCTCTCTCATGTCGCTCTTTAACAGCATGGGATTCATTTCAGCCACATCAACTTCAAATTTTTTTCCTATCCCGGATTTTGGCTTGATGGTTGCAAGAAGTTTTCCCTGTGGATCCAGAACGGTGGAATTATACATCAATCCTTTCACTCTTTCTGCGCTTATCCTGAAAAGTGTACGATTATCAGTGTCCATGACAATGAATTTCAAAGGTATACCTAGTTTCCCCTGTGTCAGTGCAACGTTATTTTCATTCTGGTCCTGAAAAGTGAAATTCATCATACCTTTAAAGTTGGAATGAACCAGAAGAATATTATCGAAAGAATTCAGGTAAGCAGGGTCGCCAAACTGCGTTGATGATATAGTATCATTGTCACTTACAAGGCGGGTTCCACAACTCTTGCAGAAGACATCTTCCTCAGATGATGGTTGCATACAGTTCGGGCAGTTCATTACATATAATGCAAATTTTATTATTTAACACTTATTCTTACTCTAAATTCCATTTGGTGGGTTATTCAACAACATCAAAAAATGAAAGGTGAGTGATTAAGAATGATTTATATCTAAAGAAAAAGCAAGTAGGGTAAAACCTACCCTCAATTTATGGAAAAATTTACTGATTGTTTATTTAACCACTGTAAGCCATTTCTTGTGGCTGTTTTCTGTTCCAGAAACGATTGAGAAGAATTTTTTCCTGATTTTATCAGTCTCCTTTCCGGTCTTTCCATCACCAATGATTATACCATCCACATTCACGATAGGAGTTACCTCTGCTGCAGTTCCCACGAAGAATAGCTCATCTGCAGTGTAAAGCTCTTCCCTGTGGACAAATCTCTCCTTCACGGTATATCCTATCTCTGATGCGAGTT
>JAKAWY010000023.1:14463-17832 GCA_021816745.1 Thermoplasmata archaeon | reverse complement strand
TTTTCCATTGGGTAAAAAGTCAGCCATAGGTTACTCCAATGAGAAAAGTTTAAACCGTTGCCATAATAAACCCTCTACTAAGGTGATAATTTGGGAAGATTCCAGGGAAACTCACTAACAAAACCATCAGGTGGAAAGAGAAAAACTTCAAGATCCAAAAGGAGATCAGAAATAGGCAGAGAGGCAACTCTCACCAGAATTAATGAGACTCAGAGAAAGGTTATGAGAATTAGGGGTGGAGACTTAAAAACTGTTCTCCTGAACGCAAATATTGCCAACGTTTATGACCCAAAATCAAAAAAGACCATACGCTCAAAGATTGTAACAGTTAAAGAAAACCCTGCTAACCCGCATTATGTTCAGAGGAACATCATGAACAAGGGGACTGTGGTTGAAACAGAGAAAGGACTAGCAAAAATCACGTCCAGGCCTGGCCAGGACGGAGTTATAAATGCAGTGCTCCTATGAAGGTAACATTATATACACAATATTTTAACCCCAAATTCACCAGGAGGCTTGGCCGAAAGGTCAACCTCGAAACAGCAAAAAAATTTTCCCCTGAAAAGCTTGAGGATATACTCAGGCAGATGAAGGTACAGTACGAAGTCAGGGAAGGATCATATTCCAGGATTCCTTATGAGAAATGCAAAATATATTCCATAGAATCCAGTGTTAAAAAAAGCACATTGCTCAAAATGATTGAACGAAAGCTGCAATAATTTATTTTATGCTTTCCTGGCCCTCTTTTTCTTTTCCAGATAGTATTGCAGCGGATGATTGACTTTCTCCATGGCACATACCGGATCATCTCCCATATAACAAAGGTGATTTGAACGCAGTGTTTCACATTTCGGTGGTGAGTATTTTATGCCGGAAATAGAGCCCATTATGTGCCTTACCTGATATTCAGTAATCCTTGCATTGAAATCTGGAACCGTCCCGAAAATGGCCATAATATCCTCCTGTTTCATTCCAACTTTATTTAGAAATGATACCATTGCAAATCTTCCCATGTGGGGGAGATTTATACCATTCTGAATATCACTGATATAATGCCTGATGCATGGTGGAAATGCTTCTGTGTCAATGGGGCCCATCTCAGCCTCGATTTTAATGTTCAGGGCTTTCTTTGAGAGTGTTTCCATCATTGATTCGTAGCCCGAGAAAAGTTCCAGTGCCTTTTCCTTCTCTATAATGTCAACCCTGTCACGGATAAATGCACCAATTGCCTCCTTGATCACTCTTTTCAGTATCTCCTCCTCGGTGAGGACCATGCTGTCTCTCAAAGTCTGAAAAGTGAGTCTGTACCTGCTGCCTGTAATCCTGGTGCAGAGCCTTGTAAATTCCTCTACCGGGATAAGATAAATTTTATCAGTTACGTCATATTCTGTGGTAAGTTCAAGAATGTTAGCCTTGGATGAAAGAAGCTCGCCTGAATATTTCTCCATGGCAGAATCAATCCTCTCCTTAATCCTGAATATAACTCTGCCAGTGAGAGGTTCATGGTCTATTATGCGGAGAAACCATGCTACGAGCTTCAAATCCATTATTCCACTGGAAGTAATGTCTTTGAATATTGGAATTTCTAATTCCTTAGAATGAATTCCTTCACATACAGCACTTATGAATTCTGACATGTGCTCCATTTTTTCAGCGAAGATACCGAAGGGGTCCCCATCTTCCTTCAGGTATTTCCTGAACTCTTCTTCACCTGTCAGGATGCTGATCCTTTCAGAATTCATCATATGGAATTCCCGGTGTTTTTAAAACTCCAGTATTTCAGGGGATGCACCGTGACTCAATTTTTCGAATCCATCCTTCTTCACCAGAACATCGTCCTCGATTCTTACACCAAACTTCCCCTGTATGTATATTCCTGGTTCATCGGTTACAGCCATGTTTGCCTTAAGTGGAAAGTCGGTCCTGCTTCCAAATGCACCGTGATCATGAACTTCAAGTCCAATTCCATGTCCAAGAGAGTGTATGAAAAGATTCTTGTATTTTGTTGCGTCAATAATCTCCCTGGCCTTTAGATCAATGTCCTTTCCATTGGCACCCTCCCTGATCTGCTCCATGGATTCTTTCTGTGCCCTGTAGACGATTCCATAAACTTCCTTAACTTCAGGTGAAGCTTTTCCAAAACTGACGGTTCTTGTCACATCTGAGCAATAACCGTTGTAAAGTGCACCATAATCAATCAGGACCACATCCCCTTTCTTCAGTTTTCTGTCACCGGGAGAATAATGTGGCTGGGAAGAGTTTTCACCGAAGCCGACTATGGTGGAGAAAGACGGCCCGTCTGCACCGTTTTTCATCATCTGATAGACAACTAGGGATGCAACTTCTTTTTCTGACATTCCCTCCTTTAGGGATTCATGAACATGAGCAATGGAATCACTGGCAATCCTGGCTGCTTCCCTGATATTTTTTATCTCTTCTGAATCCTTTATGATTCTTGCTTCGCTTATGGAAACTGAAATATCGACAAATTCCTTGTCCGGTATTATTCTTAGAAGATTTTTGTAGTTCTCCAGTGTGAGTGAAGAATAGTTAAGCCCAATGGTATTGTATTTTGAAAGATCCTGCCTCATCATCTCCTCATAATCCCTGGCTGAATTGAATATCCTGGTTTCCAGGCCAGTGTGTCTGGCAGTTTCTGCTTCGAGGATGGATGTATAGATAGTGGCCTTGTCCTGTGTGGCAATGATAAACGAATGCTCAAAAATTCCACCATGACTTTTGGTTATGTATTTAAAAGTCCTGTCAATGGAGTTTTCTCCACCATTGAGAATCAATATTGCCTCAGCTTCCCTTGCAAAGTTGAAAAGATCCTTGTATCCCATAACCACACATATGAAGTAGGAATATATTAACTCTTACGGGAAAAACAGCAATTCTGTTATGTTTTCAGGATAGATGCCTGCGGCAGATTTCAAAAAAAACGTCTGGTTTGTTCAAATAAGGGGCATGTTTTCCCCCTTCAATTACCTCAATTATGCTGTTGTCAAGGTGAGAGAGTTGATCTTTAACGCTTTCAAGAGGTATAAGATCATCCATGCTTCCCCAGATGAAAATTTTGCGTGATTTGATACGATTCAGATTATTCTGTTTGTACCAGGCAGGAGCTATAAGTACCATTGTATCAATACGAGATCCGCAGTCAGAATATGAATCGATAAGAATTCCACCACCCATGGAAGGCCCCACTACTGTGCACTTTTCTATCTGTAGAGAATCTAACACACCGCACAAGAATTTGCCTGCGTTTTTAAGCTGCCCCTCACCAACCTTAAATTCATCAATTACTTCTGATTTTCCAAAACCTGGATAATCCAGCAATAATACCCTGTAATCCAAGGCCTGGAAGTG
>JAKAWY010000023.1:10428-14363 GCA_021816745.1 Thermoplasmata archaeon | reverse complement strand
TTATGGTTTCTGGATGTTTCTGAAAATATTTCCTTTAGTGATTCTGATGTCCTGAAGACAAAATCATCGCTGTTTTCCACCCCTTCAATGTTATCAATGCTGGAAGAAAGCACTGTATCAATCTTTACTCCAAACTTGGATTCTATTTCTGATGAAGTCATATTCATTAACCCCGACAGGTTCCTTTCCTTCAGACTGTCAATCTTAGTTGCTTTGTCAAGCATGGATCTACCCATGGAATGTTCAATAGTGAGCAGGCATCTTTTCATTGGGCTGGTATAAACCTTGTCAAATTCTATTCCGCTAATTAATTTTCCAATTTGTAATGCCTGGGATATTCCGTCTTCTGTAAGTCCCTCGTCCGGAAAGTTGCTCCAGTACCCATTCTTATTAGAAATTGTCTGCCCGTGCCTCAATAGAAAAACATTTCCAAACTCATTGGTAGACATATTCCCTCATAAATCAATACTTAATATAATGCATCATTTAGTGTCAGTGTTTTATGATTTCCCCAATATGCCTGAATTTTCCGCCATGAAAAACCAGGGGTTTCGCATCCTGGCTATAATATCCTTCCACGACCTGGCCATTGAATGCTGCATGATCCCCTACCGGATATTCACTTACTACTTTGCATTCGAATGCACTAATAGAACTTTCAATCAATGGTGCCTTTATTTGTGCAGCCTTGAATGTGGAGAAATCTTTTAGAGCAAATTTATCCACATCCCTGCCAGAGTGATTCCCGGCAACATGTGCCAGTTCCCCCTGCTTATCGCTGCAATAGCTTACACCAAATTCTCCGGATCCTTTGATCATATCGTATGTTGCCCTTTCGTACCCTACAAATACAGTAATCAGAAATGGATCTATGGATGAACGTATGGTCCATTCAGCAGACATTACGTTGTTTTTCCCAAGATGGTGCGTGGTGACCAGTGCTACTGTGGTAGTGGTAAATTCCTGTGCTGTTTCAATATCCTTTATCATAAAAGTGCTCCTGAACAAATTTTAAAAAATTTATGTGCTTCTTATTTTCTCTGCGTATATCTTCCTGAATTTCTCAAGTTTTGGAGTTATAACCACTGTGCAGTATCCCATTTCAGGATTTTTTTCATAATATTTCTGGTGATATTCCTCGGCCTTGAAGAAATTTCTATAGGGTTCAATAGTAGTAACAATTGGACTGCGAAAAACATTTTCCTTTTCCATTTCCCTGATCATATCCAGTGCTGCCTTTCCCTGTGTTACATCAGAATATATTATGGTGGATCTGTACTGTGTTCCAACATCTGCACCCTGCCTGTTCAATGAAGTGGGATCATGTGTGGCAAAGAATATCTCAAGAATTTCACCTGTCCCTATGAGGTCGGTATCATATTCAACACTAACCACTTCTGCATGCCCGGTAGAGCCAGAGCATACATCACCGTATGAAGGGTTTTCTGTTGTTCCTCCCGAATAGCCAGGCATTACGGAAATCACACCATCAACATTGCTGAATACAGCTTCTGTGCACCAGAAGCATCCTCCACCGAGAATTATTGTACTTTTCATTTTTCATCACTCCGGAATATCATAGAGATGGAATTAACACAGTGTCTAACATTTTTTGATGTAAGTCTTTCACCAAGAAAAACATGTCCAAGATGGGCCCCGCATGCAGAACACTGGATTTCTGTCCTGTACCCGTCCCTGTCCGGAATTCTTTTGACTGCTCCGGGAAGTTCATCGTCAAAGGCAGGCCAACCGCATCCTGAATCAAATTTGTCCTCAGATCTGTAAAGGGGTGCATCACATCTTCTGCAATAATAAGTGCCTTTCCCGAAAAATTTGTCGTATTCACCAGTAAAGGGCATTTCTGTGCCCTTATGTACGATTACTCTTTCCTCTGCTGAATTTAACTTCCTGATTTCCATACAAGATCATTACAAATGAACATTTAAAACTGTAAAAATGGTATTTCCATTACTTTGACCTATATCTTTTCAATAAAGCTATTGGCTAGGCTCTGAATATGTTCCTCTTGATGTATATCATGGTGCTGTGATGCATGGGCTCTGATGTGCGGTATAAGATCATCCTTAGAATCTGCTTCTATGTGGAATCCACATTTATGTCCTGTGTTTTCACATTTGAATCTGTATTTTCCCATAGCAGTTGTAATCTAATTCCATATAAAATATTTGTCATTATTAATCTACTAACTCAAGATAGGTTTTCTCAATGTTATTCACTGGTTCTACCCAGTTTACATTCACCCCTCCTGAAAGTAACTTCTCAATGACTTTTGAATTGCCAGTCATTCCCCTGACGGATATGGTGGCCCAGTTATCACCGGATTCAACTATCTCCATCCCATCATTTTTGAAAGCATCCCCGTTTATGGTTCCTGAAAAAGTAATCTTCATCATGGAGATGTCCTTCTCATTTTTCATGTCCATCATTTTCCTTCCATGATTCATGATAATTACCCTGCTTGCAACTTCCCTGGCCTCACTGATCAAATGTGTGCTGAGAATCACTGTTTTATGTTCCTTCCTGTTAAGATCTGAGATTATATCCACAAATTCCCTCATACCTCTGGGATCAAGACCAAATGTTGGTTCATCAAGTATAAGGATTTCAGGATCCATGGCCATGGAACAGGCCAGTGCAAGCCTCTGTTTCATCCCTCTTGAATACTGCCCGCACTTCCTGTCTATATAGTCATTCATGCTGAGCAGTACAGAAAGCCTTTCAGTCTCAGATTTTATTTGCTCCCTGGAAGCACCTTTCACCCTGCACACAAAATCAAGAATTTCCTTCCCGTTAAGGTATGGGTAGAATTCTGGAAGTTCTACCAGTGGGCCTACCTTCTGAAGCGCAGCCATGGGATCATCTCCAATATTGATTCCCCTGATTGTAATTGATCCTGAGGTTGGATGGATCACATTGGTGGCAATTTTAAGGAATGTGCTTTTTCCTGCACCATTTGGACCTAGCATGGCAATGCATTCTCCCTTTTCCACACTCATATCAAAATGATCCAGGGCAATCAGGCTGCCATAATTCTTTGTAAGTTCTTTCACTTCTATCTGGGACATTATTTCACCTCTTTTCTTTCAAAAATAACCGCTGTGATACCGAAGGAGATTATGAAATACAGGAACATTACGATGGATGTATAGGCTATGAGTGAAAAAGGGGCAGGGGACGTGTTACCGCCACTTAAGGTAATGCCGAAAAAGATATTGATATAGACTCTGGATGTAATACTGGCAGCGTTGTTGAGTAAATAGTAAGGTGTTACAGAATAGAGGAGTTCAATAATAATCGTAGCAGCGTTAAACACCAGCAGATAGGTTATCAGGGCAGTGATGTATGCGTAAGTATTCTTGTTGAACAGACTGCTGATCAGGAATGTAACTGAAGAAAAAGCCAAAACAAACATTAAAGTCAGGAGAAAACTGTAAAGAAGCTCAATAATCAAAACATTAAAAAGATACTGGAAAACTATCACTTCGAAAATTGTATAAGTCAGTACAATAGCAGAAGTCACAGTGACAGATGACAGGAATTTTCCTATGAGGAGTATTATCCTGGGAATAGGTAAAGTAAAAACATGAAGTGCAGTCTTTGTTTCTATTTCACTGGAGATAGACGGTGAACCAAAAAATACTGCTGCAAAGGCAGGAAAAGTGGAAAGGACAAAACTCCAGAGATACGCGAGGATTCTCTCCTTGGAGGTTGGCCCGGAAATAATGAAGCTTAAATTGGTGGCAAATTTTGCCAAATCATTAAGGTATTTGAAGGAAAGATATGTCAGAAGTAGTGAAACTACCACTGCCATGAAAAACATAAGGTAAAAACTTCTGGATCTGTAATAATTCTTCAGATAATATAGGTAGGTATCACGCAAAAGGGAAAGTCTGCTTACCATAAGGCGTTATACT
>JAKAWY010000023.1:0-10328 GCA_021816745.1 Thermoplasmata archaeon | reverse complement strand
TGAAGAAGATATATTAGACTTAAACCCTAAACCCGTAGTGGTATTGAAGAATGACTTAAAACTGCTGAGGCTGTAATCCACCAGAACTGCACTAGTGTTGTTGGAGGCTGCATATGCATAAACTGAAAGAGTTCCATTCTGGTAATGTATCACAGCATTGGAATCGGCTGGGATAAAGTTAGTTATGGGGACAGTGGATGCTGTTGCTGAATAATTATAAGCAACGTATGCAGTTGGCGCACCTACACCTACTACAATTACGGCAACGATAATTGCCTTTACTAAAGGTATCATGACGTACTAATCGTAACCATATATTAATATGTGATTAATTTTATTACACCATTGTCTAAAGGTTATTTGCATCTTCACATTACCTTTACTGCCCGAGTGGGGTAATCTGGATATCCTGAAGGCCTGCGGAGCCTTAGATCCGGGTTCGAATCCCGGCTCGGGCGCTTTTAGCTTTTAATATTTAATTTGATAAATATAGTCAATTTTGACTATCTGCGATTAGAGGAATATTTTAAAATATTGAGTTCCTACGAATGAATGAAAAAAGTTATTTATACTGGATTTTCAAGTGCATTTCCACTTTGAATGGAAAGGAATTTAGGAATCACTGCAAAAGATAGGGCAGTAACAGGTATCATTATTAAACCTATGTAAATAAAAATAAAATTAACTGGAGACCACAGAGAAACGAATGAGAAAAATGCAGCCATTAGTGGTGTTGAACCGCTTATGAAAATCCTCAGGAAAGCCATGACTTTTCCAAAAATCTCCCTTGGTATAATAGCCATAAGTTTAGCTGTCAGGGGTACATTGATGAGAGGAAGCAGAATCCCAAGTGAAAATGACAAGATGATATCAATAAAAGGACTCGGGCTTATTCCGATTCCCAGCAGAATCGGGGAAAACAAGAAAATAAAAAAAGAAATTCTTTTCCCGTTTGATCCAATGGAAGGCCACGTTTTCGTTACAAAGGAACCAGAGATGCCCCCTATAGAAATTACAACAACAAACATAGTGTAATATATAGGCTGGCTGTGAAGCACCAGATGAAATAACCCCGATGAATATACATCCAGAGACTCGAAAAGACCATTGATGGTGAATCCCACCAGAAGGAAACCAATCATCTTCTTATAAAATGAGATGGAACTTATAATTCCGGAACCTCTGGATTCATCACTTTTACTGTTGGAAATTTCCTTGGTTGGCAAAGAAAGGGATATTGAAAGAATCACAATGGCTGTGAGGATGTAGATAAAATACTGGGGAAAATATGAAACGCAGACTCCCCCGATAAGAGTGCCGGAAAGGCTGGAAACATTTGATGCAATAAATGTGTAAGAACTTGCTGAGTGGAATTGTGTTTCATCCAGGTGCTTCTTGGTGGATGCACTGAAAGAATCACCCTTCATTGTAAATGCAACTGATAGAATAGCCGTGGAGATATAGATAAATTCCAGTGAATTCTGAAAGAATAATATGATTACAGGCAACATTGCCATCAGGGAGGCGTAAAAACCAATTTTTGTGCTGTTGAATTTATCCAGAAGGTGCCCAATTGGTACGGAAACTATAAGTGAAGAGGCAAGGTAAATGGTTGGTACCATTCCCGTCAGGAAAACCTCCTTGAAATAAAAAACAATATACCAGAGATAGAAAATAGTGAAAGCTCCAAAGGAGATCCCAAGAAGTATTCTTGAAATCATTAGCCTGAAGAATAGCAATGGAAGTTTGCCCATAACGCTAAAAATCAAAGGGGATTATAATTATATGCATTCTTTTATAGCATATTTAATTTCAATATTTCAGGACATTAAATAATGGATTTATAACAAATATAATTTAAAAATGAAATAACAAACCAAGAAAAACTGGATTTTTATAACTTGCCATTTACAATCAAATTAATATAAAGAGATTCTATTAACAATAGTGAAGAACTGGAGTGCGCATTTTATCTTTGATCAATCCTTCAGCTGGAAATCCTTGGAAAAAGTATTTCCGGAAATTTTTGGAATTATAAAAGGAAAGAAGGAACTTTCCCAGGAAGAGGAGCAACATTATACTGTAAAACTTGAGTTAAACATGAGAGAGATATCCAACGACAAAAAGCCATTGGGATTTCATTCGGAAGAGAATGGGCTTACCCTGATATTTCCACTGGACTCGCATGAAATGACCATTGCAAATAACTCATCCTCTGAAAAGGTATACGATGCTGCTGAAGAAGTATCTAAATTATTAAAAACAAAGAAGATCAAATTCAAGCTGGAATATGACAAGATGAAATTGATCGAGATTATGAAAACAAGGAAATAAGATTATAATCCTCCAAAAACCCTCTTTTTTGTTGACATGGGCATAATTTTTGCCAACGTAATTAGTCTTCCAATGGATTTTACCCCATTCTTGTTCATTTTTCTGTGAAGGTTGTGGTGATTCATGAGCCATGGCTTAATCTCCGCGTCCCATGCTGCCTGATATTGGGAAGAATTACCTGAAACAACAGCCCTGGCAGCCTCTTTGCCTGTCCAGAAAGCTCCCTGCAGTCCTCCTGCTGTGGTATTCAGGACAGCATTAACCATGTCTCCGGTGTAAAGGATATTTCCTTCTGTTACGGTGTCCTGTGGCCTACCCAGTGGAATCTGGTGAGCCATGGTGGATATCTTCTCTCCCTTTATCTCAGGGAATTTTTCCTGGAACCTGTAAAGCACTTCCTTTGGTTGTTCACCTTTCAAGGGGTAAAAACAAACTCCTATCTTTCTTGATTTTTCAGACTCGGAAAAATCCCAGAAATATCCGCCAGGTGCATCATCACTGAACCAGAGTATCATCTGGAAGTCATCCCTTGCAGGAGCATCACGAATTTCCTCATATGCAACAAGAACTTCATTCCTGGGAAGTTTTTTTCCAAAGGTGGACTGGGGGCCCGCTGCCATGATGATGTGTTTTCCAGAGAACTCCCCATGATCTGTCAATACTGTGTTTCCCTGAACTGAATTTACCCTTGTGTTAAACTTGATATCCAGCTTTCCTGCAAATTTTTCAGAGAGGAATTTCTCATATTTCGTAAAATTGTATACCAGTCCTACAGTTTTTCCAAAATTAAGATCAATCCTCTTCCCTGTGTCAGTCCTGAAACTCATATTAGAGATTTCGGCATCAATAATTTCTGGATTCTGGGGCATTCCAAGTTTTTTTACCCATTCAAGTGAAACAGCGCCGGTAGATCTCACTGGAACTCCAATCTCACTTTTCTTGTCCAGGATAATGTAACTGGCCCCTTTTTCCTTTAAAACTGCGCCTGCTGAAAGGCCTGCCGTTCCTGCTCCTATTATAACTGCATCAAATTCAGAGTCGGTCAATACCACGCTATTACTTGATATATTAAATTATTTGCATTGCTTTGAACTTTATAATTAAATAAAAAAAGAATCAAACAAAATAGATTATTGATGAATACATCAGTTGTAATATGCAGCATGAAATAGAATTCTTCAATGTCCCTATTGCAATTCGTGCCCTGAAATATGCTTCGGTGTACAAATTGAAAAATGATAAGGGCACTTTTCTGATTGATGCCGGGATGGGTGCTGAAGGAACTGACTTCCTGGAAAAGGCAGGCGTTGATTTTTCCTCCATTGATGCCATCCTACTTACCCACCTTCATATTGATCATCTGGGAGGTGGCCTTGTGGCTGGTGAACGTTATGGAATCCCCCTCTACATAGGAAAAAAGGATCTTGATCTTATAAATATGATACAGGGAAATTTGGAAAAATACGCTGATCATGATGAGAATGTTCTAAGGGTGAATGGCGTGCCAGATCCTTCCTCATTCGCTTTCAGGAAAGAGAATCCTGTATTTGCCAGAATGGATGATTATGAGAAGCTCTCCCTTATGGATCTGGATAAAATTTCTTCTGATAAAACAGGCATAAAAACATTTGATGTCCCGGGCCACTCCCCAGGTTCCACATGCTTCATCCCGGAAGGAACTGACAAAATATTCACCGGTGATCATATTCTTGAAAAAATTACACCAAACATCAGTTATTACGACGCTGATTCAGATCTTCTTGGAATGTACCTGCAAAGCCTGGAAAATACTTCAGTACTTAATGTGGACATGGCTTATCCCGGGCATGGTGCCCCTTTCCGGAATGTGAAAGAGAGAATTGAAGGCATTATTCTCCACCACAGGCATAGAATGGAAGAAATACTGCATATTCTTGCAGAGGGAAAAAGCACTGCATTTGACGTATCCAGAAAAATGAAGTGGAGCAGGGACAGAAAACTTGATTCCATGAATGACATGGAAAGGAAATTTGCCTTTGGGGAGGCAATTTCACATCTAAGGCACATGGAAGCCACAGGCATGTGCAGTGTCAATGAAAAAAATGGTGTAATGTATTACAGCAAGTAGTGCACTGCAATGTAAAATTTATTAACGTTATTACATTTTCACCCTGCTGCCGTCGTAGCTCAGCATGGTAGAGCGTGTGCTTGGTAAGCACAAGGTCGCGGGATCGAATCCCGTCGGCGGCTTAGCTTAGCTGACAGGAATTTTTAATAAACTGGAATGTTGACATACTTTTTATCCTGAAATGAACTGACCGGAAGACTGGTGTACAATCCATATGGATGCATTCCTTCTTCTGTTGCCCTTCATCGTATTGATTTCATGGACAGCTTCCAACACCATGATAAAAAATGGATTAAAGGATGCAAATCCAAAGTCAGTTGCTCTCATTGTGGTCGGAGTCGGACTTATCCCCATTACTTTATTTGTTTTGCCCTCCTATACGCAGATTCCAAACCTTGAACTGATCCTGTTTGGAATTATTACCGGAATACTGCTTGGAAGTGGTTTTCTTCTTTTCTACAGTGGGTTGAATGTGGATTCCCTTTCCAGTACCGGGGTCACCCTGAATATTCAGCAGGTTCTTGTGATTATTATAGCAGTTTACATCCTTGGGGAATCTACAACACTAATTCAGGCCACCGGAATTGTCCTAATTGTGGCTGGAGCCCTTTCAGTCAGTGCAAAGATTCCACCCATTAGAAGAAAGTTTCTTCTGGTGGCCGGACTGGCCAATATTTCCTGGGGAATTTACTACCTTCCGCTTTCCTTGTCTATTAACCTGATTCATCTAGGATCAGTACCGTTATTCCTTGGAAGATTGATGGGATTATTCCTGGTACTACCCTTTGCTTTTCTGGGCAGGAAAGAAAATGAAAATAAAATCCCTAAGAAGTCGTTGATATTGATAATTATGGCTGGGTTTTTTGACGGACTTGGAAATGTATTCTACTCTATTTCAATTCAGACTGGAATCTTTGTCCTGGCTGGTTCCATAGTGGCTATGCTACCTGCAACCCTGGCAGTGGCAGGATTCTTCCTTTACAAGGATCGGATGAATTATTCTAAAATATTAGGGATAGCTTTGTCTGTGATTGGCGCATTGATAGTTTCACTTGGATGATCTTCCATACTATTTCAAAAAATGGGAAATATTGGTTGTTAAAGCTTCCTGGACCTGGATATTCCAGTTATGATTAACGCTATTATGGCAATTATGCCCACCACTGCCAGCAGAAGTTCATTGTCAATCGCGGGAGCTTTCTGACCTATAGTGAGTCCGGAACTGAATGCTATGGATACGGAAACATTGTGCCCTTGAATTAACACATGACCACTGGAAGGTGTAGCGTTGTAACCTAAAACTGAGCCTATGGAATAGTTATACGATCCGTTGATCAGGTAGAAGGTAAAAATATTCCCTGAAATAGGTCCGGATTTCAATGAGTTCGAAAGATTCACATACCAGGTTGTGCCTGCAGAAAGGCCTGACTCAGTAAAATTCATCATGAAAAGAACCCTTGTGAAAGTTATATTAATGGAAATGTTTGAACCATTCAACCTGAACGTTCCATTGTACAACGGACGATATTGCTTATTTACAGAATCAACAATGTAATTATAGGTTCCATTGTACAATATTGCATTGTATGATGTGGAATTTAACAATCCTGAACCGGTTTTACCACTTATGTTGAGATACCAGGAGTATCCTGAAGGGAGGCCTGTTTCATTAAACCATGCAGTGTAACTTTTTGTGATATTAAGAATGAATTTTATTGTAAAATTAAGCGAGTTTCCTGATACAACAAAAGAACCACTTCCCTGAATGGCAGTATATTTAGCTGATGAACTCACAGAATAGGAATATGATCCATTCTGATCCTTGATGGAAGTGTTGTTGTTATTGACCATATATAACATTCCATTGGTGATTACCTGCCATGACGTGCCTGTAGGAAGGCCTGTTTCTCTGAATGTAATTTTGTAATAGACCGGGAGGAATGTAATATTCTCCTGCAGTGAAGACGCTCTAACAGTGAATGCACTGGCATTTGCATGGAATAGTTTGTCATTGGTTGAAATAATGTACTGATATGAACCATTTTTGAGGTAAACAGTGTAAGATTTGCCTGAAATCTGATTTGATGACTTCATTCCACTGATATTAACGTACCAGAAAGCACTTCCTGGAAGCCCAGACTCGTTAAATGTGACGGGATATAGATCATTTAAAAAAGTTAAATTCAGTGAATATCCTGAACCATTTATCACTATTTTTCCACTGCCAGGACTCACGCTGTAAGATTTATTGATTGGAGATACAGCGAAATAATATGTGCCATTGGTTTCGTTGAATTTCAATGAACTCCCGTTACCAAGGAAACGTTGTCCGTTGGTCAGATTGAAGTACCATTTGGTTTTAATAGGCAGCCCACTTTGATTTACAACAATGGAATAGAATGATGTGTTTTTAGTGACTGCTGAAAAAGTGATGTTTATCGATCTGATGTTTCCGGAGAGATTGAAACTGCCTGTTGACGGGGATGAGATATATCCATTTTCAAAACCGACAGTGTAGTTATAAGTTCCTTTAACCAGTGTGAAGTTTATTGCAGACCCTGATAATGCCTCACCTGAATTACCATTTGATAGATTGACATACCAGTTTGTACCATTTGGAAGGCCATTCTCGTCAAAAGTAATGGGGAAAGTTTGGTTTACACAGTCAACTATTCCCTGGGATGTGCTGGAATTGCTAATTCCCATATTCCAGCTATTGGGACTGACATTACTGAAATGAAGGTTAGATGCAATCTCGCCTGTTTGATCAATATTAGTGTTAAACACTTTCGTACTTGCGGGAATAAATGAATTGCTTCCAAGTGGCATAACATAAGCATTAATACTCCCGGAAGTAGGATTCTGGAAAGAACCGTTTCCGCAGGATGGCCCGCCTACCAGGCCGAATTCAGGGTTCAACCCTCCATTTACGGGGTTATCCGGATAAGGCCCGTTATAGTAAGTGTGGCCCCCGAGGCTATAGGTATAATTCTTTCCCTCAATGATGTATGCAGCCCCCGGAACAGGGATAGAAAGTATCTGTGAATTTATCTGGAAATTCATAGTCTGTGACAGAGTGGTGTTGAGGTTGGTAAGCCATGTGCTAATACTGAATGTATGAGGAAGGCTTACTATTTTCCCGGCAGGGAAATTATATCTGTACAATGTGAGAGAGGGATACTGCCCGTAAAATGGGTATATTACCCATCCTGTATAGTTCATTACCCACCCGGTTTTCTGGGATCCGTTGATGTAGATTACGTTCTGAATCCAGTAAACCGGTGCACCAAACTGATTTGCGAGAAACAGATTTTGCTGCACTGATGCATTGTAGAACTTATTTTTGCTATAAGTTGAGGTGGTTTTGTTGTATATATATGAGGTAACATTCAATCCGTTAAGTGTGAGTTTATCAGATACCCCTTTCAGGCCGTTTTTAAAATAACTTTGCGATGCATTCATCAGGTACATGGATAAATTATAGGCATCAATAGAACCCCATCCAGTAACCAGATCATAACCGTATCCTGCACTGTATAAATGATTCCTGAATTTTGTGATATCATAGAATGGCAGAGTCGGCAGGGATGAATTGTAATTGGGAGATGTTGATGAATAGCCAGTGGTGGATGTAAATGGAGGAGACTGATATTCCAAGTTTCCAATCTTGAATAATATCGGATTAAGATAACCCACCGGTGTCTGATTAAATTTGTGCAACACAGCATTGATTTCAGCCACTATGCCTGCTTCCACTGGAGACGCGACACTGGTGCCTCCGAACCCGTAGAGATTCTGCGCGCCATTAATTGTAATACAAACCAGTGTATTGTTTCCAATTGCAGCTATATCTGGAACCCCTAGTCCTTTTCCCTGCAGTATATTATTGGCAGAGGTTGACGATTGCCATAATGGCTCTGGAATTGCCTGGCTGATTCCACTGGTGGTACCAGCGGCACTTCCGTTAGTGTAATTAATGGTTTCATACCATACAATCTGACGGGAAATATGAAGAAGCGAATTTAAGTTCAGAGTTGTGCCACCCACCGAGGTAACGCCAAAGTTGTTGAATGCCATGTTTGACGGAAACTGCACAAAATCTCCAGGATATGTTGGATTACTGCTGTATTTTTTGCTGTTTATAGTGTCACCAGAATCTCCGCTGCTTGCCAGGACGGTTATTCCACGGGCCTGGGCCTCCTGAAGGTAGGTATACCATGTTGTATCGTTGTATTCCGGGGCCCCCCATGAATTTGTTATAACTGAAACATTGTTAAGATTGGAAAAAGTGGAGTTTGGATTAAGAATAAAATTGAATGAATTGTCAAGAGAGAAAGTAGTAGCGTTTGGTCCATAAACGTTATAGATGCTTGAACCTGGAGCAGTGCTCCCTACCATTTCAAGATCCAGGGTATTTTCCATGTATGCTCCAGTTACATCCTGACTTGCAGATGGTCCTGGAGGTGCAGCACCGTTTAATGGAACCCCATATACATGGGAATGAGGTTCATAAGTCGGCAATGAACTGTTAAAATAATTATAAACATCAGAAGGGTTAAATGGAGCAACGGGGGCTCCATTTGAATTGGTGCCTGCCCAAAGTATGGTTGCTACAACAGCTCCGGTGGGATATGTGATATTTAACAGGGATTGTTCATTGTATGCTACCTGCAGATCAGATCCATAGATATACTGGACACCGGAATTTACAATTGGTGCAGGATATCCAGTAGAGTAGCTAATTCCTGAACTGGACAAAGGTGCTGGACTCATTTTGAAGTTTAAAGAGTAATTAACCGGAGAATTGGTAAGTCCTTCGACCTGAGAAACTTTGGAAGAAAGATACAAAGGAAGCTGCGGAATTGAGGAGGCATGATAAATAGATCCACCCGCTGAAGTTGATATGGTGGTGTTGAATGCCTTTCCAATGGAAGAAGCAGGCCCTTTCAATTGTATTGAGACATGATCACTGAATTTCGTCACTGATATACCGGGAAATTGAGAAAAATAATTTACAGCTTCTGAATAAATGGAACTGGTCGTTCCGAATTCAGATGCGAATGTTCCTCTTGATATATATTGGTGATACTGTGGGCTATTGGGATTGGAAAGATTTGCCAGAAATGAATTCAACCGTGACTGATTCTGCAGGCTGAATGTAACAAGAACATTAACATTGCCAGAAAATTGATGTGATAAACCGATTTGGACGCTTCCAGGAGCGTATTTTACAGGAGAAAACTTTAGTTCATTCTGTGGAATTGAAATGATGGAATTTATTGGAATAGTTTTGATTGCTCGATTATTGCCTGAATCCGAAATTCCCTGAAAGGAATATGCCGGAACTATCATCATGGCAGTGACTGAAATAGCTAAAAAAATAAGAAAAATTCTTTTATGCACAAAGGGGGACTCTACCCACTTTAATTAATTTTTTTATTCAGCAATTATTAATGACATGAAGTTAAAAAATTGAAAAGATAACTAATAGTTATTCAATCACTTTTTATTTCACGGCTTCCCTTGCCAGCCTTGCTATTTCTATAGAATTTGGGTTTGCAAGAGATTCAAGTTTTTCTGACATGTTTAAAACACTTTTTTTAGGATGGTTCTGGCTAAGTTTCCATGTTCCTGTAAAATCTTCAACGTTAATCCTGAAAGCGATTATTCCACTAATCATTCCAGAAAAGTTTTTATCGCTCCAGTCAGGATACCAGTCCTGCCCTACTTTGTGTTCGTGGAATGAAGTCTGCCTGTCAAGAAGTTGCATCTTTAAGTCATCATCTTCAATTATATTGAAAACACCTGTGATCCTTACTGAAACATAATTCCAAGTAGATACAGACTTGTCTTCTCCATACCATAATGGGGAAATATAATGGTTTGG
>JAKAWY010000022.1 GCA_021816745.1 Thermoplasmata archaeon | reverse complement strand
CCATCCACATTCACGATAGGAGTTACCTCTGCTGCAGTTCCCACGAAGAATAGCTCATCTGCAGTGTAAAGCTCTTCCCTGTGGACAAATCTCTCCTTCACGGTATATCCTATCTCTGATGCGAGTTCGATAATGGATTCCCTGGTAATTCCCAGCAGAATTGAACTGTCTTTTCCAGGTGTGATGATTTCTCCATTTTTTATGAGGAATATGTTTTCTCCCGGTCCCTCTGCAACAAATCCATCTCCGGTCAGGAGAATTGCCTCATCATATCCTGCATCATGGGCTTCCAGCATTGCAATTACAGAGTTCAGGTAGTTTCCGCTGGCTTTTGCCTGGACTGGAAGTATGTTTGAATTTATTCTTCTCCATGAGGCTACCTTGCACTTAAGCCCCTGATCTGAATCCTTGAAATATTTCCCAAAGGGGACAGCAGCAATGAAAGTACTGACTTTCTTTCCAGTGGTTCCTACCCCTATCCTTGCATCATCATAAAAGGCAAAGGGCCTGATATAGCATGATTTAAGCCCGTTCTTCTTGATCAGTTCAATGATTGCCTTGCTTATGTCTTCAGCACTGAATCCAAGATTCATCCTGTAAATTTTTGCAGTGTTTATGAATCTTTCTACATGCTCTTTTAGCCTGAAAATAGCTGGGCCTTCGCTGGTTTCATAGGCTCTTATTCCCTCAAAAATTCCACTTCCGTACTGAAGCGAGTGTGTGAGTATTGGAACCTTGGCTGCGCTCTCATTTACAAACTCACCATTTAGCCATACTATTTTCTCATCTGACATAATTCCTTATCGCAAGAATATATAAAATTATTATCGGGCTTAATATAGTCCAATGTCTGCCATAATTTTATTTTGTTTTCATTTATCAAATTATTTATGCGAGTTCATTATTTTAATAAAATATTTCATAAATTGAAACTATTTAAATAGGAATTAGTACTTTTGAATGTATAATGAAAGAAAAAATGCCATCATTCGCTTTTACCAGCAAAGAAGTGGCAACTACAAGAGCTATATCTATTAAATCAAATGCATCAATTCATGAACTTCCATTAATTTTGAACACTTCTGAAAGCAGCGTTTCAAAAACAGTCAAGAGTCTTGAGTCTAAAGGATTAGTTAAAACAAGGAGGAACGGATTGCAAAAATTTGTTGAAATATCAGATGCAAATTATGCCCTCTCCCTTTCTGAGATGATAAAAGCTGATCCCTATATCCCTTGGGAAAAATTGATCTCATACTCAAATATATCAGTCCTTTTCAGTAGTATTACCGGTGAAGAGAGTTTTGAAAGGGAAATTTCTCAAGTATCCAGGTGGAGGGCAGAAAGGAATCTAAAAATGTATGGAATGCTCACAATTGGCGAAGAAAACAAGCCATCCCGTAATAGAAGGTTAATACGCTTCATTAATGAGTACTCAGATCATGTTAGCAGGAAGTATTTTCTTGACAAACTTCCGAAAGATGTGGTGATTCTTTGGAGAAGTGGATATCGTTGCCTTTTCAGAATTCATGCTGTTCGTGAGGAAGAAAAACAAAAAACTTTCAAAGGTGGTTTTCTCACAGCACTTTCTGCTTTTCCAGAATATGGAATCCAATTCATAACATCAGATTCATATTATTATTATGATCCAGACTTGAAAGAGATTACTATTGAAGATATTATTCTTCACACGATTCTAATTGAACCCGATAGTCAAACTAATACCACCTATGCTCTCTTGTTGATTCTAAAAGAATGGAATAAAGTCAACTTTGACTTATTAATCATGAAGTCCAGCAAATACGGAATTGAGGCAAATATTATTAGTATACTTAAATATATTAAAAGCCATCGTGGGAAAAGTCACCGGTTCCTGCCAAAGTGGAGCGAACTGAGGGAGAAGGCAGAATTATATGGAATAGTGATTGATTGAACGAACCAACAAGAAGGAATTTTGATCTTGAATATATCAAAAATGAGCTCATTATACTTGAAAAGACAATTAATGGGAAATTAACAATATATATAATAGGCGGGGCAGTTATGGCCATGGATGGGTTAAAACCTGGTACCAAAGACATAGATATCATTGTTGAGAACAAATATTATCAGAAACTTCTGGTTCGATCTCTTGAACAATGCAATTATGTAACCATACAACCTCAAAAATTAACTAAACCTTACAAAGAACTATCAGCAACAATACTGGAGAATACTGATGGTTTTAGATGGGACATTTTCATTAAATGCGTTGCCAAAGGATTAGTTCTTTCAAATTCTATGAAGAAACGTACAATTTCAATATATTCTGGAGAAAAACTGACAGTTTTTCGCTTATCTAAAGAGGACATTTTTTTATTAAAGGGAATTACTTCCAGAAATAGTGATGTGGAAGATATGTCATTAATTGCAATGGCAGGAGTAGATTATAAAATAGTATTTGATGAATGCATAAGCCAATCTGATAGTGATAGGAAAGGCAATGTCTGGGAAGCATTTCTTAATGAACATTGTAAGGTCCTTCAAAGCGAATACGAGATCTACGTTCCTTTTCAAAAGGAACTCGAGAAAAAAGCAACAGAGAAAATGTTGAGTTTGAGGATAATGGAAATTCTAAAAAAAGCTCATATGACCAAAGTAGAAATTTTACTTGAGTCAGGCGGATTGAACCCTCTTGATATAGATGAAGGTTTGAATTTTCTATTAAAGAAAGGTAAAGTCAAAGAATCAGTTGATGGAAAATTTTCCCTGAATAACTCAAAATCTGTGAATGTGAAAAGAAAGTAATCTGCAATACGCTCTTTCAAAGAGTAAATATGTTGTGTGGAAAGCTATTTTTTCAGTTTTTCCACGAGTTTAGGCACAATCTGGAAGAGATCTCCCACTATGCCGTAATCGCATTCCTGGAATATAGGCGCATCCTTGTCCTTGTTCACAGCAACCACGATCTTTGATCCTCTCATTCCTGCAATGTGCTGGATCTGTCCAGATATTCCCAAAGCTATGTAGACCCTGGGCTTGACCTTCTTACCTGAAAGGCCAACCTGCCTCTCTTCTGAGAGCCACCTGTAGTCAAGGCACACTGGTCTTGATCCTGCCAGTTCTCCCCTGGTTGCAGTAACAAGTGGAGTAATCTTTTCAATAGCCTCTTTTGATCCTATTCCCCTTCCAACTGAAACTATGATTCCTGCAGATTCTATATTGGTTCCTCCAGCTTCCCTGTCTTTTTCCTCAAGAAGCTTTTCCGGTGATCCCGGAAGGGTAATGGTCTCTTCAGCAGGAGAATCTGGAGATTCTGAAGGTTCAAAGGATCCCGGGGAAACTGTGACGATCTTTGCACCTGTTTCCTCCTCCATTATGGTCTTTCCTCCAAAGAAGAATCTCTTTGTCCTGATTTTACCGTTATCAATGGTGAAATCAAAGGCTTCTGACGCTATCATATTCCCGGTTTTTGCAGAAATGATTCCAGCAATATCCCTTCCCAGGGGAGTGGATGCTATGAACACATAATCATATCCTGAAAGATCTGACTTTAGAAGTGCCTCTGACACATTTCCTGAAAATGATGTACCATCAAGAAGCACCAGTTTCTTTGAACCGGATTTCATTACAGCATCTCTCTGGCTCTTCAGGGTGAAGCTGTGGACTTCTCCCAGATCCCTGAGCTTTGTGGCAATCTCTGAAACATTCTTTCCAACATCTGAGAAAACAAGGAATTTCATTTAATCTCACCCCTTATGATTTTTGCAACCTCTTCACTCCCCTTTTCAACGTCCTCAAAAATCAGTCTTTTTCTTTCGCTCTTTGGCGCAAGATTGCTCAGCACCTTCCCGGCAGGCAGGTCAATAAGTGAGGCCTGCTCAGTGTTGATAGGCTTTCTTCCGGCAGCCATGATCTGGAGAACCGGAGGGAGCCTTGGCTGGTTAATTTCCTGTGTAACGGATACAATGCAGGGCATGGGTGCAGAAACAATCTGGTCCCTGTCCTCCAGTGCCCTCCTGATCTTTATGCTACCTGAATCCTCCTCTATGCTGACTGCATTTCCCAGAAGCGGAAGGGACAGCTTTCCAGCCATAAGTCCCGGAAGAACACCAGTATAGGAATCAGCAGACTGGTTTCCAAGAATTACCACATTGAATCCCTGGATGGACTTGATTTTTTCAGATATAACATGGGCAGTAAGGGAGGGATTGTTCCCCGGATATCCCGTGATGATGAATCCTTCATCAACACCCATGGCGTATGCCTCTTTCATGGCTGCATTGGATTTCTCGGTACCAAAAATAATTCCAGTAACCTTACCTCCGTATTTTTCCTTAAGCTTGACTGCAGCCTCAATGGCATTCTTGCTCAGTGTTTCCACCTTCAGGGGTATTCCCTGGGTGACTGGAATGCCTGTACCCGGATCTGTTCTCATCTGGTCAATATCAATTATCTGCTTAATCAGGACGATGATGTTCAGTGCCACTTCATTACCTCCATTCCAAATTATTAACTTATTCTAAATACTTGCCTCTTTTCGGTTATTTTGAACAGTAATATGAATATGTCGATTTCGTATGTCGATATCGAAAATATATATATCCATGCACTGTATTACATGCTTGGTGAAACTATTGCCGCAGGATGTTCATATTGTAGACATGAGGAGAACTGCATTTTCAAGGTCGAGGCCAACCCAGCCCGAAAGGGACGTTTTTAACTCGTTAAGAATGGATGAGGCCTCTGGAATGCTTATCAAGGATCTGATCAAGAGAAACGGAATCAAGCCTGAGGAAATTGGAGATGTCATTACGGGGTCTGCACTCCAGGCCGATGAGAACTGGACTTATGGTGGAAGGCACCAGGCATTTCTTGCCAATCTGCCGTTCAGTGTTCCAAGCATGTCCCTGGACAGGGCCTGTTCATCTTCATTAAATGCCATAACTATCGGAGCCATGGAGATCATGACCGGCCAGTCTGACATAGTCATGGCAGGCGGAATGGATCACATGACACATGTACCACTGGGAAACAACCCGCATGTGAAACCAAACATGAGGCTTCTTGTGAGGCCTGAATACGCAAAATACCAGATGGGAATTGCATACAATGTCATTGCGACTGCTGAGAAGCTTGCGGAACAGACAGGCATCAGCAGGGAGAAAATGGATCAGTATTCATACGAAAGCCATAAGAGGGCTGCAAAGGCATACGAAGAGGGATATTTCAAGGAGGAGATTCTCCCGGTGGAAGTGGAGTATGAAGGATCAACCATGATTGTAGATACCGATCAGTCAGTGAGAAAGGATGCAACCTTCGAGGAGATGCAGAAGCTCAAGCCCGTATACAAGGAGAACGGACTGATCACAGCAGGAAATTCCTCACCTCTCAATGCAGGTGCATCATATTCACTAATCATGGGTGACAATGCACTGAAAAGTTATGGGCTTAAACCCATGGCAAAGATCAGAAGCTTTGCAGTTGCAGGCGTGGATCCGTCAATTATGGGACTTGGGCCGGTTCCGGCCACTGAGAAGGCATTAAGCAGGGCAGGCCTCAAGCCTGAAGATATAGATATATGGGAAGTTAACGAGGCATTTGCAGTGGTAGCACTCAATGCAATGAATGCATTCAACATACCCAGGGACAGGATCAACATCATGGGCGGAGGCATTTCCATTGGTCATCCGCTTGGGGCCACAGGCTCAAGGATACTGGGAACACTGGCAAGACTCCTGAGACAAAAGGGAAAGAAACTGGGCGTTGCCACACTTTGCGTTGGAGGCGGCCAGGGATATTCCGTGGTGCTGGAGGCTGAGTAGATGGATTTTGATCTACCGGCGGATCTGGAGGAATACAGGAAACAAGTCAGGGAATTCTCTTTGAGGGAATTCACTGAAGAGACCGCCATGATGCATGACATCAAGGAAAAATATCCCGATGAGCTGAGGAAAAAGGCACTGGAAAGTGGAATTATTGATTTCAGCAATCCATGGAAGACCATGCTTGGGATCGAGGAAATGTGCAGGGTTGATCCCGGCCTCGGAATATCTGCCACAGTCCCGTACTTTGGGGCAGAGATACTCATGCTCCATGGAAGCGATTACCTCAGGGAAAAATATCTGTCCAAGGTGGCCACCGGCAAAATGATGATGGGCCTTGGTGTCACTGAACCCGGAGGCGGAAGCGATGTGGCAGGGTTAAAAACCAGCGCTAAAAAGAGCGGAAATCACTACATCCTTAACGGTTCAAAGATGTTCATAACCAACGGTGGAATTGCAGATTTCTTCGTAACACTGGTCAGGACAGCTGAGCCTGATGTACCATCTAAGAGGCACAGGGGCCTCAGTGTACTTGTTGTGGAGAGAAACTTCAAGGGATTTTCTTCAAACAAGCTTACGGGAAAACTTGGAGTCAGGGCAACAAACACTGCTGAACTGATCTTTGACAATGTGGAAATCCCTCAGGAGAATCTGGTGGGTGAAGAAGGGAAGGGATTCTATTATGTAATGGAATTTTTCAACATATCCCGTGTATTCGTGGCAGCCCAGTCAGTGGGAATTGCACAGGGGGCACTAGATATGGTCACTGAATATCTTTCCAGCCAGGAGAAGAAGGGCGTACCGGTCAGCGAGGAACTGAAGTTCAAGCTGTCAGAGATGGCCACAAGGACTGAAGCATCTAGATTGCTTATGTACAAGGCTGCATCCTATCTTTTCAATTACAAGCCAAATCCCACCATAACCAGCATGGCGAAGGGGTATGCCTCTGAGACTGCAGCATTCTGTGCTGAAACTGCCATGGAAGTCACAGGAATGACAGGACTCTCCACAAAGCTTGAGAGATTTTTCAGGGATTCCAAGATCATGGAAATATGGGAAGGAACCAGCGAAGTTGAGAAAATAGTGATTTCAAGAATGATGATGAGGGGTGATTCAAGTGAATGAGCAGTTACAGATGATGATGGACAACGTGAAGCAGTTCTGCGAGCAGGCCATCAAGGACCAGGCCATAACCTTCGAGAGGGAGGGCATACCTGAATCCATGTTCCAGGCTTTCAGGGATCAGGGTTTCATAGGAGCAAATCTCCCATCCTCCATGGGTGGAGCAGAACTTGACAGGCAGGGATATGATGCAATACTTTTCAGGCTGGCTGAATATTCCCCCTCTGCAGCATTCTACGTGTACATGAACAATTCCATAATCCTGCCACTTCTTTCAGGTGCAGGAATGAATGATCTGGCTGGTGAAGTAATGAAAGGGACTGTCAGGATCGGGCTTGCATCTTCAAATTTGCTTGAAGGCACAGGGGATCATGATCCTTTCCTTTCCACTGCAGTTTTCCCGTCAGAACACATGATAAAGGTGGAGAACGGGAAAGTTCTTCTGGTAAGGGGGAAGTTCCAGCATGCAGATAGGAAGAGCCTTGGCCTGAGGGGCCTGGGTGTCGGGATGAACTCTTTTGAAGCAGAGGAATCCAAAGAACTTGGCAGAAAAGAATCCCTGGAGAAACTGATGCTTGGATCTTCCTGGGAACAGTCTGCCATTTTCCTGGGACTTTCAAAAGGTGCACTGGATAAAGCCATTGAGTACACCAAGGTCAGGAAAACCTTCAACTATCCTCTTAAGGATTACAGCCCTGTGGCCTTCAGGCTTTCAGAACTTATGAGCGATCTGGAGTTCATGACCCATTTCCTCTTCAGTGAGGAAGGGGAACAGAAAGGGCTAATGCTGAAGGCAAGATCATCAGATTTTTCCAGAAAAGCTACAAAGCATGCTCTCCAGTATCACGGAGGGTATGGATACCTTGAGGATTTTGGGGTAGAAAAATTCTACAGGGATTCTGTGGCGCTGAGTTCACTGATGTTCAGGCCTGAAGGGGACAAAAAAGCACTGGCTGAGTCCATTTATGGAAGCAAGTCTGGGTACCTTTAATCCCACAAATTTATTTTTTTTATCAAAACGGCATTTTTCCTGAACCTTTCGTATGTGAGGTTCAAACACAGAACGTGTATATCGGCATTTATATTTTATATAAGTTTGTAAAATCAATCAATAGAAAATTTATTTAAGTAATTGAAAATCTGATTCGAAAAATGGAGAAAATAGTGAACATAGTTCATTTTATAAAATCTAACAGGATGTCATACCCCGAATTCTTTGTCATCATCGGAGTCATCCTAAATTCATTCTTATGGAGCGTTATTGCGTTACTTAGATACTACTCTATGTACGATCTGGTCTTCGATTCTGGCATAGTTACACTTACAATGGAGTATAACCTTCACTTCTTTAATGCACCATTTCTTATGTACATGACAGGCTTTTCTCTGGATCGAATTTTGTTTTCACCCCTGATATTGATTGACGGAATACCAGGAATGCTTGTAATTCAGGAAATTGCCCTGAGTATACCTGCATACGTGATTTTTAAAATTGGCCAGTTAAAGATTAAGGATAATTTTACGTTAATGCTGATATCTTTTGCTTATCTCATATATTTTCCATTGTCAGGTGCCTTTTTTTATGACTATCATTTCCAGACCTTTTTCATTCTATTTTTCCTGCTTGGAGTTTACCTTTTTGAAACAAAACGATATAAATCTTCCACACTCCTGATGTTTCTTGCAGGTTCAGTAAGATTTCCTTATATGATTTTTCCAGTTCTTTTCTTCCTCATTATACTGATTCAATCCATTATGAACAGAGCTGATCCGGAACAGAAATTGAAAAAGATTGCAATAATGAATGTAACCCTTATGGGGGCAACACTGGCTCTATCTTATTTTCTCATTAGTGATTCTTATTTCCTGCTCGCACAGAAAGTTTTTTCAGATTCAGGTTTTTCAGGTTATCTCCATATCAACAGCAATTCTTTTATGGGAAATTTTCTTTCAAACCTTAACAATAAAATTGTCACTGTTCTTTTAATATTTTCTCCTTTTCTTTTCATATCCATCAAAAAATTCAAATGGATTATCTACACCATTCCTTATCTGTTCCTGTTAATATTCAACACTTACTCTGCCTATGTATATCCTGATTTTAACCACCTGCAGTATGCTTCTCTATATGCTCCGTTCTTATTTTTATTGATTCTGGAAAACATTCCTGAAGAAATCCAAACCAAGGTAAGAAATGAAAATGAAAAGAACAGGTTAATGATCTATTATAATCAGGTGAAAACAGAGATTCGCAAAAGAAGGAAACCAATTACATTCTTCTTAATTGTGCTGGTGACTGCAATAATTTTCCAACCTTACAGCCCTGTGAACAATTATAGTTCAAACAGTTTTAACATGAACATTTTTCATCCAAATATAGCCACTTACAATGACTATGTAAAAGTGGTCAACTTAATACCTGCAAATGATCCATACGTTTTGTATCAGAACAATCTACCCTATGTGGATGTCCACGATCCTGCCCTATCATGCCTGGATGCTTATAGACAATTCTTTCAGCCTTCAAATTACAGCCATATAATCCTCATGAATGGATCAACCACCAGCAGGATAGATTATGTGCTTGCATATGTGAATGATTTTCCACTTCATCTTGATACAATTAATCTGATTGATAAGTTGTATCAAAATGGAAATTACGGGATAGAAGCCTATTTGGGAGGTTTTATCCTTTTAGCAAAAAATTACACAAAGGAGCCAGTTTACCTTTCTCAGGTTTCATTTAAAAACGATTACATTTCCTCCTATAACACCAGCCAGTTTATTTTCACCTTTCCTACCCTTGTTCCTGGTGTTTACAACTTTAATTTCACATCAGTCAATAGCGACAGCATGATTATTTTCGATAAGTTTTTCTCAAATTACGTTTCAAACGTAACTTTCTCGGTATTAAACGAAACAGGTTACGCCACTGGCAATTCCTATAACCTGAATGTCACCATAAACATTGAATCTGTAATTCTGGATGGATACGCCATTTTCAACACAAAGCACTCTGAATATAACTCGCTTTCAATTTATGGTCCTTTCAATAAGATCTCATAAGTAAGCCCATTCTAACAATGCATCAATATTCATCCAGCTCTGAACTTTTTCTCACCTTAACTTTTGATTTTGAAATCTCAAATAATTTTAGATCGTCGGTGACAAATTCGTAGCCTGACTCCATTGCAGCAACGAGATAGGAGGAATCATAGAATGTCAGGCCCTCTTTCAAAGCCAAATCAATTGTAGAACCTGGAGAAGGAGTAAAAATTTCCATTGAATCAAGCAATCCAAACATGACTTGTGCAAGCTCTTTTGCCTCTTCCATTGATATCCTGTTTCTTATCCTGCAATTCTTCCACAGGATATTTCCTATTTCATATCTGGCCAGAGGAATAGTTGCTCCAGCAAGAAGTACACCATACTTTCCATCCTGAAAAAGATTGAAAATAGCAGAGGCATCCAGGAGTTTCATCTTTCCCTGTCTTCCCGAATATCTTTCACAATGTCTTCCGATCTTAGTTTCATTATGATCTGTCTGACTTTTTTCATCGAGTCAATCTGATCTTTATTCCTTGCTCTTTTGATTTCTTCATGAACGGCATTTCTGATTATTTCAGTGGGATTTAATTTTAATCTCCTGATCTCTTCCCTTTCTTCTTCTGAAATTTTTGCAGAGATCGTTGCATATCTTGTCATAATACAGCATGTAATACCAATATTTCAACATTATGTATTACAATTTGTAATATTCAGTCAAAAATTGAAAATGTGAAAATACAGTTATGCAGGTGATCAACACATTTTTCCTTTATAGCATTGAATTCACATTAAAATTCCATCAGAAACATTGGTTTCTGGAACCAGGAAACTGAATTCATCTCACTGGTAAGGCAGAATAATGAATCCCTTTTTCACTTTCTATTTAATCAAAGAAGGATTTAATACAATATTCGATCTTTCAGGATATGTATACAGGACGCGGAGACAAGGGAGAGACTGATACTGGCACTGGAAAGAGGGTAACAAAGGGTTCACACATTATTGATGCCGAGGGGGACTTTGACGAATTGAATTCCTTTGTGGGATTTGCATGGGCAACTGCAGGATGGGATGACATTAAAGCAGATCTTGAAATGATTCAGGAAGATCTTTTCGTATGTGGTGAGCACATCACTGCACAGGCCACCAGGAGAACCATGAAGGAGGAAAGGGTAAAATGGCTCGAGGAAAAGATTGACATTTACAGGAAGGAATACGGGAAAGTCACACTATTCGTGGTTCCTGGAGGAAGCAAAGAATCCACTTCACTCCATATGGCAAGAACGGTCTGCAGGAGGCTTGAGAGGGATCTGGTCAAGGCAGGGGAGGAGTTTCCGATTCCTCCTGTAATTGAGCAGTACGTGAACAGGCTTTCTTCACTGTTCTTCTTCCACTCCCTGATCTCAAACAAAAGACTTGGGATAAAAGAGAGAATATGGTACCTGAGGGAACTCCCGTAATCAGGTTAGGGAGTTTCTGTCCATTACATTCCTGCAGTAGACATTGTTCAGTATCTCAAACCTGAGATCAGAGGTCTCTCCATGTCCCGGGTATATTTTAGTGGATTCAGGAAAAGAAATAAGGTACTTTATGCTGGACACCAGCTGTTCCTGGTTTCCACCAATATCAGTCCTTCCCACTGAGAGTTTGAAAAGAGTATCTCCTGTGAGGATGAAGCCATTCCCGATCACTGAAAGGCTTCCCTGGGTATGGCCTGGTGTTTCAACAATTTCCACATCATGATTCCCGATCCTGAGTTTTCGATTTCCCTTCAGTGTTTCCACAATTGAGGGGGGATGGAATTTTTCACGGATTCCAAACATTTCCAGATGGCTGGGTGACTGGTTCATCATATCAATGTCCTTTTCATGTATCATGAGGGGAATGCCATATTTCTCCTGGAGTTGCCCAACTCCTAGCACATGATCAAAATGTCCATGGGTGGCAATTATGGCTTTTGGATGTAATTTATTCATTTCCATGTCTTCTATGATTTTTCCCTGCTCGCCACCGGCGTCAATTACCACACACTCACCCTCACTGGAGAGAATAATTGTATTCGTCATCAGAGGCCCGGTGATGATCTTCCTGATCTTCAGCAAACCTGACATGTTTAGGAATGACCTCAAAAGATAATAGTTTTTCAACTCCTGATTACAGATTTTTATTAAAAAGTCCGCGGAAGTTTTCGCTTTTTTAAATATAAAACTATCCCGTAAAAACAATAAAAATATAACATAAACTGCATTTCATGATCATGGCGTCAGAAGAGATTTTAAAAGGCATGCTCGAGAAGCATGGAAACGATGAAGCAGTCAAGAAGGAGATTGCAGGAATGAACAAATCCTTCCAGTTCAAGCCCACCGATGGGAAACCATACTGTATCAGGATTGCGGAAGGGAATGCATCCCTTGTACAGGGAGAAGTACCAGACGCAACTGTCACCATAAGTGCCAATGAAGAGACACTTACGGGCCTGTTCACAGGATCCATTGATCCTGTTATGTCCTACATGACCGGGAAGATAAAGATATCAGGTGACATGATGAGTGCCATGAAGATTACAGGACTCGTCAAGAATTTCAGGAAGTGATAAAAAATGGAAGTCAGAAAAGCCACAGTGGTTGGTTCAGGAATCATGGGGAGCGGAATTGCACAGGTCATTTCACAGGCAGGAATACCAGTTGCGGTGTTTGATTCATTCCCCGAAGCACTGAAGAAAGGTGAATCAAGCATCAGGAACAGTCTCTCCAGGATGCTGAAATCTGGAAAGGTAACAGAGGAGCAGGTGAACACCATCATGGGAAGAATTACCTTCACTGGATCCATGGAAGAGGCACTAAAGGATTCAGATATAGCCATAGAGGCAGTCCCTGAGATTCTCGATCTCAAGAAGGATGTATTCAAGAAAATTGAGGGAGCAGCTCTGCCATCCTGCATACTTGCAACAAACACTTCCAACATCAGGATCACTGAGATTGCAGATTCACTGAAGAATCCTGAAAGGCTTGTGGGAATGCATTTTTTCAATCCACCGGTAATCATGAAACTTGTGGAGGTTATCAAGGGAGAAAAAACATCTGAGTCAGCATTCCAGTCCGTATTCGACTTTGCCAAGAAACTGGGGAAGACTGCCATTAAGGTAAACAAGGATACTGCAGGATTTGTGGTAAACAGGATCAGTGCGCCAGAATCACTGTTTTTCTCACTGATTGTGGACAGGAAAATGGACAAACCTGAGGCTGTGGACGCCTTCGCAAAAAGCCAGGGTCTCCCCATGGGGCCATATGAACTGATGGACTATGTAGGCGTAGACACGGTATTTCACTCACTGGAATACTATTCAAGAGAACTGGATCCGGACTATGGAAAAGCAAAAATCATAGGCGACATGATAAAAGAGAAAAAGCTTGGTTCCAAAACAGGCCAGGGTTTCTATCAGTGGGAAAATGGAAAGGCAAAGATTCCTGCTGCAGCACCATCAAACGCCGTTGAGATCATGGATATCTTCACCCTGGAGATCAATGAGGCTGTAAAGCTAATTGAGGATGGAGTGGCAGAGCCAGCAGATATCGAAAAGGGATTCTGCCTGGGTATGAACAGGCCGTTTGGGCCAATTTCCGTTGCTGAAAACCTTACAAGCAAAGAAGTAAAGGAAAGACTCGAACAGATTCATGGAAAATTTGGCATAAACGTATTCAGTCCTGCGAAGAGTATCATGGAAGGCAAACTCAAGGAGATCATCAAGGGTAAGCCAAAACAGAAGCAGGCAGCAGCGAAGGAAACACCTTCTGGAGAGAATCTGGTAAATATTGTCAGGGAAGGGAATGTTGCAAGGCTTGAGTTGAACAACGGAAAAAACAACCTGTTGAATGCAAATGTGCTTAAAGCGCTCCATGAAGCCATTGATGAATTATGGAACGACAGGGAGATAAGAGTTGTAGTTGTTGCAGGAAACGGGAATGTGTTCTCTGCAGGCGCAGAGCTTACTCAGTACATACCTGATGCATTTGAGTTCATGGAGCATTCCAGGAGAGGGGAGAGGATATTCAGGCTATTGTCCGAAATGCCGAAGATTGTCATTGCAGAGATGAAGAAATATGCACTTGGCGGTGGATTTGAACTCTCACTGAACTGTGACATAAGGATCTCCACACCTGACTGCGTGGTCGGGTTTCCTGAGGTAAGGATTGGACTGCTTCCCGGATGGAGCGGAAGCCAGAGGCTTTCAAAGCTTGTGGGAATGTCCAGGGCGACTGCTTTAATACTCTCTGGTGAAAAATTCACAGGAAGCAAGGCCTATGAGTATGGAATAGTCTACAGGACATATGATGAAGCACAGTTAAAGGAGAAGACAATGGAATTTGCAGCAGAGCTTGCATCCAGTGTTTCTCCTATTGCTGCGGCACTGAGCAAGAAACTCATCAACAAAGGTTCAGAGGTTCCCATGGATGTGGGTCTTGATATGGAATCCATTGCAATGGGTACAATTTATGCATCCAAGGACTTCATGGAGGGCATTTCAGCCTTTGTACAGAAAAGAAAGCCTGAATACAAATTCCAATAAGCACTGAATATTTTATGGCCCCTCAGGGGCTTTTTCTTTTTTTTAATTTCAAGATATTTCTAATTTATTATAGTTTTAAAAATTAAGATGTTATGGACAAAATTGGAAAGAGGGAAAACTAGTCCTCTTTCATCAGGGATACAAAGGCCTCTTCAAGCGAAGATCCGTAATCCTCAAAGGTCAGCACATCACAAATTTTCATGCACCCCTTCAGGATGTTAGCCCTGGTGGAGGCAGTTCCATCAAAGGCTACCCTGAATTCCAGTTTTCCTTCAGGTGTGACTTCGCTTGCCATTCCCCTGAGTCCGGAAATCACATCCTGGAGTTTCACCTCTTCTGCAAACTCTACCCTGACGCTCTTTGCTTTGTATCTTCTCTCCACTTCCTCAGTGCTTTCCTTCAGGGTTATCTTTCCCTTGTTGATGAAAATCACATCATCACAGGTATCTGTCACTTCCTGCAAAAGGTGTGAACTCATGAATATGAGGTGTTCCTTCTTGTAATCCAGTATGACGTCTCTCACGATGATTCTTTCAGCGGGATCCATTCCATTGGTTGGTTCATCTAAAAATATTATCCCAGGATCTCCCAGGAAAGCTGTGGCGAAAACAACCCTGGCCCTCTGTCCCCTGGAAAGCGTTCCGATTTTCCTGTCTATATCCGGGATCTTGATTCTCTTCCCAAAGGTTTCAATGTGATCTTCCACATCCTTTTTGTGAATTCCCTTTAATTCCCCTACAAACATTATGGAATCCTTCACGGTAAGTGCAGCGTATGGTTCCGGAACCTCAATGAGGGCACCAATTCCTGATAGTGCCTGTTTTCTCTGTCTCCTTATATCATATCCCCCGATGGTAATCACACCGTCTGTGGGGTTGATCAGGCCTGTCATCATCTTGAAACTGGTGGTTTTTCCTGCACCGTTAGGCCCAAGATAGGCAGTTGCCCCGTCCCCCTCCAGTGTGAAGTTAATGCTGTCCACCGCCTTGAATTTACCATATACTTTTGTGGCATCAGTGACTTCTATTTTCTTCTGGAAACTCATTGGGGTTTCACCTCCTTTTTCATGAATAAAAGGTAGGAAAGCACAAAGAATACCACTGCATATACAATCATGATCAGTGTTCCTTCCCATATGTACGGTGTAAAGATTTTTATGGATGTCCCTCTGATTCTCTCAGTAACAACATGGCTGAAGCCACTCACGTAAACTATGTTGGATATCACAGTTTCAGCATAATTCAAACTGAACCAGGGTTCAATGCTGGTCAATTCCAGTATGGTATCAATTACAGAGAATAAAATAAGTGAGAATAGAACAGATATCAATATACCAATAATGGGGCTCTTGAATATTGAACTGAAGAAAAAGGCAAGTGATGTATAGGCCAGAACCAACAATATCATCTCCCCGATTGAAAGGAGTATTTTCCAGTCAATGGTTCCGAAAATATACTGGCTCATCCCTGCAATAGCAAGGTATTCTATGAGTATAAGCACAATTCCAAGGGTAACTGCTGCCAGGTACCTTCCCACCAGTATGGATATTTTCCTTACAGGCTGAACCATGATGAAATACCCTGAATTTGTTCCAGTTTCAATGCTTGTGGCATCCCCTCCGAAGAATGATGCTACCAGCCCTACTGAAAGTCCGACGAAGCCAAGTCCACCGGATATGAATATGGCACTGGACTGGTCCAGTGAAAGTATTAGGGATATTCCCTCATAGAAGTCCACAGCAACGAACGCGATTGAAATCAGTGACACAATGACAAGCATGGCAATAAAACGGCGTGTTTTGAGATAAAATTTGATCTGATACTTCATAATGATGTATGTCAGGATCAAGTCTGATATGGAACCCGTTTTGGAATCGTTTTCCATCATTTCCATATTAGGATTATACTAAACCATTTAATAAATATGTGCCGCAATAGGTATTTTTCCATCATTTTGTTCAAGGAATTCGTTTAGAATGAAAATAGAAAAATCAAGATCAATCCTGAAGATAAAGATCTCTCGGAATTCAATGTATGAAAGTGTGTTTAAAAAAATACCATTTAATAATCACTTCTTTTTCTGATTGATTTCTACTTACGAACCGTAATTTATTATTACTTAATAGAAATAACCAAAGGTGAATAAAAGATTTTTAATATTAGTTTTGGCAGCAACGGTGCTATTTACCTCCTTCGCCTCAATGGGCCCAAGCGGGAATACGACCAATGCAACCAATGCTTTGCCATTGGAATCGCTTGTTACTCTGGCCACTCCACAATCGCACAGTGGGAACGTTACCATTTATAGTAATGGTACCGTAAGCAACCAGACCGTCATCTCTGGAACTTCTGGAACATACACCCTGGAAATGAATGTCAACGGATTTGTTCTGGATGAAAGAAACAATTCTGTATTCTCAGGCAATGGATACATAATTAATTCTACCGGTGTGGGTTTTGAAGTGGCAGGATCAAATAATGTAACGCTATCAGATCTAAACATAACCAACAGTCAAACTGGAGTTTTGATAAAGAGTACAAGTGCAGTGAATATTCAAAAGAGTGCCATCAACTCCACCTGTTATGGAGTGTATATTTCAACCTCCCAATATTCCGGAATATCCAACTCAAAAATAACTTCCGTCAATTATGGAATTTATCTCAACTATTCATCATCAATCTCAGTCATTTCATCTCACATAACAAGTGGTACTGGATTTACCAGCTACACCTCTACATCTTTCTCCAGGTTTATAAATGATACATTCACCTCCAAGTTCGATGGATTGCTGTTCTCTGGCAATATTAATTCCAATATTACAGTTACTGGAAGCAAAATCATAGCCAGCGATCCATTATCTGCTATGGACGGGTTAATTATTTACTCAGAAACAAGCAACAATCTCCTGGTCTCAAATAACACCATTATTAGCTCTAACGGGTATGGCATTAAATCGGATACTTCCGAGTCTGCGAACTCCACCATAACATACAACAATATCAGTGGTGTTTATGATGGAATTTATGTCTATGACCAGGTAAATACCGTGATAATGGGAAATCTCATCAACAACTATAGCAATACAGCAATCTATATGGAATATGACGTCAATTCCCGTGTTATTGGTAACACGATTCTTACTAAGACAAAAGCAAATAACATAGAGGCTATTTTTGCAGAATATGACCCATCCAACGATATAGTGTCAAAGAACACTATCATAGGCAATAATTCCTTATATTCCGAAGCTATTTGTTATGATTCCTCTTCGAATTTCAGGATTTTTAATAACACGATTTCAAACTACTACTATTCAGTGCAAATAGAATATTCAGGAAACTTCGCTGTATATGGCAATTCAATGCTCAACAGCTATTATGGATTAAGTAGCTATAGCAACTTCCATTACAACTTTTACAACAACACAGTCTTTAATTCAACTTATAACCTTTACCTCAGCGGAGAAGATTCATTCGGAACATTCACAGGCAACACCTTTGATAATTCCACAGGTACTTTGCTCACAATCGTTGGTTCCTCAAACATTGAATTCTACCACAACAACTTTGTTAACGGAACAAACGTAACTTCCAAAATATCCGGAAACACTCTGCTATCATTTAACCAGTCACTGCCCATTGGAGGAAACTACTGGTCAAACTATACAGGAACAGGATCCAATGGAATTGGGAGCAAGCAGTACAACAT
>JAKAWY010000089.1 GCA_021816745.1 Thermoplasmata archaeon | reverse complement strand
TTCAGCATTCCCGTCTAATGTTATTTTTTTAACAGACGTGATTGGAATAGTAATAGTTATCAGAAGAAGGATGAGTCCAGACATCCAGAAAACAGTGTTAACGCCATAGGAGTTACCTGCAAATGACATGATGACTGCAGCTACAGGTGACAGGCCAAGGGCAACAGATTCAATAAAAGATGTAGTCTTTCCCAATATGCTTCCTGGAATAAGTTTTTGAAGATATGACATAAAAGGGATGTTTGAAAAAGAAGCCATAAAACCAATGAAGAAAGGCAAACTAATCACTATGGTTGCATTCTTTTCAACGCCCATGGCAAAAAGAGAAGCACCAGTTACAGCAAAATACCCAATGATCAAGATCCAGATCCTCTGAATTCTAATTCTTGGGATCAGAATTGCACCGATTAACCCTCCCAGGAAAAACTACCCATAAAAAGTCCATATAATTCGGGTCCCCCACCTATTGAATATAATATCAGGGGAGCACCTAAAATATCCATTATGATAAGAATGGAGTTAAGTGCCATTGAGAACACCAGTATTGGAAGAAGTTTCTGACGAATAAAGGAAAAGGTGGCTTTCCATGTGTTATTATTGTCTGGCATCCTATTTTCCTGTTGCTTTTCTCCCCCATCGAACTTTATTATTGGGATTAGGAAAATAAGGGACACAATTATCAGCAGAATGGCGAAATAAGGAAGATATTTAAACGCCCCTAGTACCAATCTATGACCATTATATAACCTGTTCAAATAGAGCCTTGTGAAAATCTTCCCGGACAGGGCTATAGGTGCTATATACTCTGCAGGTTTCATATCCGGTATATGCCGATTCCCTGTCTGGCTCCTGATGGCGCTTTACTTTTCAACATACAGCCATCTCAGTTATATCGATATAGGCATCATATTCACAATTCATGGTCTGGCCCCTGTTGGAATATCCCCTATTGCTGGAAGGTTTTCAGACAGGATAGGCAGGAAAAAGCTACTTCTCTTTAGTTTTGCAATTTCAGAGTTTGCTTTTCTTTCCATGTTTGTTTCAACGATTCTCAATCTTAATGATTTAGTTGTTATAATTGCATTCATAGGGGACGGAATCTCTACTGCCCTGATCAGGACATTCAACCGCGCAATGCTGTCAGATCTCATTAAAGGGAACACGCACATTAAGGTATTCGGAACACAGAGGATATTTTCGAATGCGGGAATTGGAATCGGGATGCTTGTGGCTGGCCTGGCCTTTGAATCAGGCCCCTTCATGTTTTTCCTACTGCCAATCATAGGAATACTTGCAGTGATCTTTATCATTTCCATGTTCGTGCCTGAAACAAATGTGTTGAAAGACATTAAAAACACACCGACTCCAAAGATTCTTATTGGTGCTAGGACCTTCGGCATGTTTGTCTTAATTTCCATAGCATCACTGGTGGCTATCATGTACATGACCCCAATGTTTCCTCTATTTTTCGAAGCGGTTGACAAATTTACACCATTTCAGATATCAATGTTTCTTTCAATAAACACACTTATAGTTGTTATATTTCAAATTCCAGTTAACAGATTTGCAATGCGTGCTGGTGAAATTGCCACTATAAGCATTGGATTATTCATCTACGGCATATGTTACCTTTTTATCGGTATGATTTTCAATTTTTACCTGATTGCATTTATAATTGCCATAATCAGCATAGGTGAAAACATGGTTCTTCCCATGGGAACTGTGGTAGTATCTAAGCTTGCACCTGCTGACAGTAGGGGATATTACATGGGATTATTCTCATCAATATCAGGAATTGTCATACCAACTGGTGATTTTGGTGGTACATTTATGATTCAGTATTTCACAGTTCATTCATTTAATAGCTGGATTGTTCTTTTGCTGCTCAGTTTAACCATTGCGATTATTCTCCCGGTATATTCAAGAGGTAGTTTAAGAAAAATCAAGCCGGGTACGGCCCTGGAAACAATTAATGGATAGAATGGCTTATTCTATTATTTACTTAATCAGGTATATAGAAAATATTGTATAGTTACAATAGGTCTTTTGTCTATATCAATGTAAATTTAACATTTCTTATATTAAAGCAATATTAATTAATTAATAGTTCGATGTTTGATACTATTAAATAATTGATAGTAATATCAGTTAAAATGTCTGGTCCTGATTTCATGAGTTCCCTGAAGAATCTCGTATACGAGGTTAACTATCTAAGGGAAAGACTTGTCCGCGAGGAAAAACTTTCCTTCACTTCCATATTTCTTATCACATTCATCGATATGAAAGGGCCGAAGTCTCTCACTGAAATATCCGAAATTCTTGGCCTATCAAAATCCACCATCACACATCTTGTGGATGGTCTTGAAAGTAAAGGATATGTTATCAGGGAATATTCCAGCGGGGACAGAAGGATTGTAACAGTCCATCTCTCCCATAATGGCATGAAATTTCTTTCATACCAGAACGATATTATGGAAAGGATAAGGGTTCTTTTAATGGCAATCGATCCCGATCAGCTGAGGAACACGTCAGTAATTCTCGATCAGATTTCTGGAATGTTGGCAGAAGAGAGGAAAAAAGGTGAAAAAATTGGAAAATCAAATTTATGACAGGAAATACACAAACGCCGTCATGATCCATCTAGCGTTGATCATACTTGTGGTAATGTACGTGGAAGGTATGCTTACTCCATCACTTCCATCCATTGCACAGGGATTTGGCGTAACCATTGACCAGGTAAGCCTGGTCTTGTCAGTCTACATGATAACTGGGGTTGCCCTGAGTCCCATAGTGGGAAAGATGGGCGATATCTATGGCAAGAAAAAGATGATGGTAGTAATGATCTTCATCTATGCAGCTGCTGTTTCAGTCACAGGTTTCTCACCGAACTTTACTTTCATGGTGGCCTCCAGGGCCGTACAGGGTGTAGGATTGACCATAATGCCACTGGGTATGTCACTGATCAGGGAAGAATTTCCAAGGGAACTTGTTCCAAAGGCACAGGCTCTTATAAGTGGTATGTTTGGAGCAGGTTTCGCAATCAGTCTCCCTTTAGGTTCGTTTATATCCAACGACTTTGGATGGAGAATGACTTATCATACCGCAATTCCATTTGTGGTAATTCTTGCTTTCGTTACACTTTTCTATGTAAGGGAATCTAAATTCAGGTTGCCGGATGTCAAAATTGATATTGTTGG
>JAKAWY010000088.1 GCA_021816745.1 Thermoplasmata archaeon | reverse complement strand
CTGATTGACAGGGAGAAGACCAGGGAGGGTAAATTCATCGACATTGGGCTGTTCGAGACTGCTGAGTTCTTCATGGGCCAGCATATAGTCACATACCAGATCAATGGATCTGAAATGAAACCTCTCAATGAGGTGGGGTTTGCATGGGCCATATACGATTTCTTTCCCACCAGGGATGGAAAGAAAGTGTTTATTGCTGTTACCACGGATTCTCAGTGGGAACTGTTCTGCAGGTCCATGAAACTTGAGGTGTGCGGCGACATTAGCCTGAAAAAGAATGAGGACAGGTTCAAGGTCAGGAATAAATTATATGAACTGATAAGCAAAAAAACCAGAGAAATGGGTGAACAGCAGTTGATAGAACTCCTTGAGGGAATTAATATCCCATTTTCATTGCTCAAAAAACCATGGGAACTCCTCCATGATGAACAGGCCGGGCCGAAAATGGTTAAGACACAATATATGGGAAAGGAACTCTCGATGCCGTGGACACCTGGAGGGGGACTGGTTCAAAAGGATCCCCCTGCACTGGGTGAGAACAACGATGAAATCATGAAGGAGCTTGGATATTCCACAAATGAGATTAAGAATATACTTGGGGAACATTCATGATTTCCTTAAGAAAACTTATTTAATAACCTGCTACTAAATGATTCATATGCTTTCAGGTAATTTCAGCATTTCAAGCAAATGTAGCCTGGCAGAAGCTGCCGGCTCAATGAATGAAACAATCATATCCACTTATGTTTATCCGATTGATGCCACAAAAAACTATGTATGCTCAGTTTTAAACAAACCAAAGTCCGAGGAACTTCAACAGATACTTTCCCATGATTATATCTCCTACAATCTTTATTCCAGGGATGGAATAACGCTATTGCAGGGTATCAAGAGAGGGCATGGGATAATGAAGGCAATAATAGACAGCGGATGCGTGCCAACATTACCAATAAAGGCCACAGATGGCGTTGAAACACTGACATTCATGGCATTTAATTCCTCAGCAGTGACAAACCTTCAGGAACTTCTCCAGGATCATAACTCGCTGGAGAACTTTGATTATGAGAGAATGAGTGGAAATGAACTCTTCTCGGAACTCACCAGAAGATGGGGAATCATAGGCTCTATGAACCTGACGGATACGGAGAGAAGCCTCATCAGGTCTGCTTATTCCATGGGATTTTTTAATTGGCCCAGGGCATATGATCTGGGAAGCATGAAGGAAGATTACAAACTTTCCAAGCCGACTCTGCTTTTCCACCTGAGAAATGCTGAAAGGAAGATATTGAAGACTATTTTTGACTAATACACAGGTATAATGAACTCTAAGCTTTTTCTGAACAACTTAAAACAAGTTATACCAATCTAATGTGAAGGGGCGTTTTTATTCATCATAAGTTACATCCATGTGTGCGATAATGTACAAATGATAGGGGGACGAAAGTTTAACCACCATGGAATCACGTTTCGATTTTCGAGGCTATCTGGTTCAACTGGCCAATCATTCATTTCAAATAGATTATATCTTAACGATGTACCGTAATAACCCTTATGGATTTATTAAAATTAGTTGTAGTAGTTTTATGATAATTTTGATACAACAATTTATCAACGAAGATCTGGAACTTAATTTTATGGAATAAAAATTCAATGAAGATGGGACACAGTTGATTATTGCTTTAGAAAGAAGAAAGAAAAACTGATCTTATTTGAAAATTTATTTATGGAAATAGAGTGATCGATCTCAGGAGCACTTTCAATTCCGGGAAAGAGAACATCAATTCGTTAAAGAAACAGACGATCACAATTTCATGTTCCATAGAAACATAGAGTGTTATCGAATTGAAAAGAGGATGGATTGAAAACAGCCATATGGGATATAAATGGAGGTCCCAATTCATAAATTAAACAATCATCATTATTGCCGTATTTGTTTTAAAAACTTGTACTGGAATCCTTTGGTCTATTCCATGATTTATATAACGAAAATGGCCTATAATTTTTAAACTGCAAATGAATTAGATTCCAATTGGAATTATGCAGTTGCCATAGAAGTTAACAGCCATTTCCACAGCGGAATAAACATTATGCTCTTATCATCAATCATGGTTTCATCTTCGTAGTCCCATGTTATTACAGTTAAGTTATCACATTTCAGTTCGGATGAGGCTTTTATAAGTGCCTGAATTTCTCTGTCTTTAATCTGCATTTTATCGGACGCAAATGTTACCTGTATCAAATGTTTTACATTTGAACCCTGCCTTATAAGAAAATCCACTTCACGCTGCTGGTGATCTTTCCAGTAATTTATCTGGAAATTATTGTGGTTTAATTTAATCGATCTAAAAAGTTGTATGCCTACTGTGTTTTCCATCAGGTTTCCATATTCTTTCCTTATGGTGTTTATTGTAACCAACCCATTGTCTATGGAATATATCTTTCTTGGAGCCATAATAGATTCTTTCAATTTGAATGAGAACCTTTCCAGAACAAATATGACATAAGCCTGCTCAAAATATCCTACCCATTCACTTACCGTACTATTTCCGGATATGCCGATAATATTCCTTAATTTGTTATAACTATGTTCTGATGCGTAATTTGTCATAAGATACCTGAACAGAACGCTCAACTTTGATGACAACCTTATCCTGTGTCTTTGTGTGATATCCCTCTCAACTATATCCTTATACAAATCCACAAGGTAACCTTCACCCAGTTTCAGGGCCAGTGGAAATCCACCAAGTTTAAAATAGTCTTCAAGGAAATCTATTATCTTCGTCTTCTCCAGAGATGTGTATGCAGTGTCTTTTCTCAGTGTAAAGCCATAATAAAGGAGAAATTCTCTGAAACTGAATGGTAAAAGCTCATAGTCGATGTGCCTGCCAGTTATGTACGTGGAAAGCTCCCTGCTCAATAATTTTGAATTGCTGCCAGTTATTATTACCTTTTTTTCGTCCACCAGTCGTGAAATAAATTTTTCCCAGCCTTCCACTTCCTGGATCTCGTCAAATAAAAGTATTTCTACATCTCCCTCCAGGGAATATATGGCCTCCAAAACCTTGTTGAGTTCATCCTTGGATATATTCAATCTTTCGTCATCAAAATTGACATATCCAAACTGTTTCTCTTTGAGTAATTGGAACGCAAATGTAGATTTACCGCATCTTCTAGGCCCCATTATTATAGTGGCGGCGCCTCGTGTTAATTTGTCTATGTCAAATGGATGTTCCCGCTCTATCATACTGCTATCTTGAACTAATTTATGCATCCGTTC
>JAKAWY010000087.1 GCA_021816745.1 Thermoplasmata archaeon | reverse complement strand
CCAGTCCGATACATGGAGGCTGTTGGGGAGTTTTATCTAGACTTCAGCGAGGTGTCAAATGAAGAAGCATGCGAATTGATCGATTCTGCAAGAAGAAATATAAAAGGTAATCGATCGCACAATTCTTGAATTGTCACCTTATAATCTTATGACATTGATCTACCATGAAACCACCATAATTATCTGCCGGTCATAATAGATGTTTGCACGGCAAATCCTTAATTTTAAAGATTTACAAATGATACTTACCTTTCTTTTGGGTAACAGGTCAGAATACCTCATAAAAACAAGTGAAATTAATTGACAGTAATTTCTGCTTCATCAGAAAGGAAAACTTTTTTTGAGAATAGCTGCATAATGATGATCGAGCAGAGAATTAAGAGGCCACCAATGTATTGTAATTCTGTAAGAAATATTCCAAGGATTATGGCAGATGTGACTGCAGCTGAAATGGGTTCAACAGTACCTGCAAGAGAAGTTTGTGTGGCTTTGATGTATCTAAGGCTTCTCAGGTAGAGTCCGAAAGCAATTAGTGTACCACCTATGGCGACTATAAGAACAAGGCTAATGATTAAGAGGAGTCTTGAAAATGTAACTGAAGTGAAGTATGAATATGATGGGCTAACGCTGAATATCAGTGAAAATAGACCACCAATCAAAAAAGCCCATGTTATAACTGGCACTGTTCCGTTCTTTTTTATAAGTGGACCTGAGAGAATTATGTACAGAAAAGCTTCAATTGCTGACATTAACCCAAAAAATATAGCATAGGGATTCAAGATAATCGGAGAAGAATGAAAAGGAAATCCTGTAATCAATTCAAATGTTCCATAAAGGGACAGAAATAGAGATAATAAGATAATGCGGGAGAATTTTATCTTACCCAGAAAAGTCTCATAAATCATGATAATAGGAAGGAAAAGGTACTGAAGCAGTGTAGCTGTAGGGGCATTGGAATAATATATTGCTGCAAGATACGTTAACTGGACTCCGAACATTCCAACTATAGAGTAGAAAAGAAATAAACTTCTTTTCACAGATGGAAACATAGGCCGCCATAGTACCAGTAGGATGAAACCGGCAATAAGCATCCTCATGCTGACCAAGGTTGTAAAGGGAAAACCATAATCAATGAAAAGAAGGGAAGCAACCGTTCCTGAAATACCCCAGAGGGAAGCACCACTGATTGCCATGATCAAACCGGCGATCCCGGTTGACAATTTACCCGGTCTTTCATGAGTGGAATTCATTACAGTAAAATCCCCCTTAATATATGGTTTTCCCCATTTAATTAATTTTTATTTATTTAATTTATAAATGATATGCAGTATAAATTGCTAATATTTCAGATTTACACAAAATCTATATAGTATATGGTGGTATATTTATTTATGGATGTAGCTGAATCTGATAAAAAACTCCGTAAAGAACTGAGTTTTATCCAGCTCTTGTTTCTATCGTTAGGTGGAATCATTGGCTCTGGATGGTTGTTCGGTGTCCTTTTTGGGGCCAGCGTAGCGGGCCCGGCATCGGTACTGTCCTGGATAATTGGGGGTATAATGGTCATCTTCATAGCGTTGGTATACGCTGAAGTGTCTGGTGCCATACCAAAGTCGGGAGGAATAGTAAGATACCCGCATTACACACATGGTGGATACACTGGTTTTATTCTTGGTTGGGCATACTTACTTTCAGCAATTACTGTCCCGGCAATTGAAGCCATTGCGGCCATAAGTTATCTGTCCTCATTCCCTGCTTTTGCATCCTTTTCCTATTCTCAGGCAAACATATACGGAAGCGGCGGAGCAATAACCCTCCTTTCAGCACAGGGAGTTGTTTTAGCAATATTGCTTATGGTAGGCTTCTTCTTCCTCAACTTCTACGGAATCAAATTCTTCGGAAAGTGGAATGAGTATTTTGTCTGGTGGAAACTTATCATACCGACCGCAACCTTCGTGCTTTTGTTCACAATATTTACCCCATCTAACTTCACAATACAGGGATTCTATGGATCTTCATCTGGTTTCTCAAATGTTTTACTTGCCATTCCAACTGCAGGTATAGTCTTCTCATATCTTGGTTTCAGGCAGGCACTGGAATTTGGCGGTGAAGCAAAAAACCCTCAGAAAGACATTCCAAGAGCACTTATCTTTTCAGTAATTATTGGGATGGTTTTATACGTCTTCCTGCAGCTTGCTTTCATTGGAGCAATTAACCTCAAAACTGGTGGTGTCTCCGGCAACGTCTGGAGTGGATTAACATCATCAGAATACTCAAGCGGTCCATTTTATGATGTATTTAGTAAGGCTACTGTTGCAGGATTTGGTGCATGGGCGACATTACTTCTTGTTGATAGTGTAGTATCCCCCTCAGGAACTGGATGGATATACATGGGAACAAGCACAAGAGTATTATACGGTCTCTCAACCGACGGATATTTACCTTCCAGAATTCACAAGATTCAGGAAAAAACAGGCATACCCATTCTTGCGCTTATCCTCTCCGTGGTAATTGGTTCAATATTTATTGCACCATTCCCTTCATGGTATCTTCTGGTAGGATTCATATCCAGTGCAACTGTGTTTACATACATAATGGGAGGAGTTGCATTGAGGCACTTCAGGAAGACAGTTAAAGAATTACACAGGCCATTTGTACTACCTCTAAGTTCTATAATTGCACCCCTTGGATTCATATCCGCTGCACTGATAGTCTACTGGTCTGGATATTTCCTTGAAGTGATACTGGTGTTCGCAATTCTTGCAGGACTTCCAATATACTTGATGTCCTATGCTACGAAACAACTGAAAATAAAGACAAACATTGCATACATTCTGAGTCTGAGTTTCTGGATTGTAGAAGCAGTCCTGTTCTATCTGATCTTTATTCTTGTCCTGAACCCGGCATTCCTGAACCTGCATGCTGCAACACCAATTCCTGCACCATCAAGCGTATTCACATACTTCCCGATCCTTTACGGAATATTTGCACTATTTGTCATTGGGATAACAGTGTATCTTTTCAAAGCAGCAAAAGATGGAACAAATAAAGAAATTAAGGCAGGCTTCTGGCTTATATTCTTCATACTCACACTCCCAATAATTTCCTTCTACGGAGCTTTCGGTCCATATCTAAACACAGTACCACCAAACGCAGCTCCAATATATTTCCCATGGGACAATGTGGTTATGATAGTAGACGCACTGGTATTCTACTTCCTTGCACTATATTCAGGATATGGTGAAGAGGACGTAAAAGATATTCTCAGAGAAGAAGGTGTTCCACTACCGGACGTAAAATAACCAAAAACCATTTTTTT
>JAKAWY010000021.1 GCA_021816745.1 Thermoplasmata archaeon | reverse complement strand
GTTCAGTTAAGACAATTGACGAAGTCACATAAAACAATTTTTAAATAAAATAAGATAGTATGCGGTGGATGGAAATGAGCGGAATAGTGAGTTATGGAAGCTACATACCGCGATTCAGGATAAAACCTGAGGAAATCGCAAGAGTGTGGGGTGTAGATCCTGAAACCATAAAGAGTGGAATATTCATAGTAAGCAAATCTGTACCATCTCCCGATGAGGATGTGGCCACCATTTCAGTGGAATCAGCCAGAAATGCCATCAGGAGAGGCGGAATTAAAGGATCACAGATTCAGGCCATTTATGTTGGATCAGAGAGCCACCCGTATGCTGTCAAGCCGACTGCAACCATAGTATCTGCAGCTGTTGGCGGAGACTTCAGCATGTTTGCAGCAGATTATGAATTTGCATGTAAAGCAGGAACAGCCGGTATGCAGAATGTACTGGGAATGGTAAACAGTGGAATCATTAACATGGGAATGGCCATTGGTTCTGACACCTCCCAGGGAGCACCAGGGGATGTTCTGGAATATTCAGCATCTGCCGGAGGAACTGCCATGATCATTGGTAAGGACAATGTTGCAGCTGAAATCAAATCCACCCTTTCAGTCACATCAGATACACCTGATTTCTGGAGGAGGGAGGGCCAGCCCTATCCTACTCATGGAGAGAGATTCACTGGAGAACCTGCATATTTCAGGCACATTACCACCGCATCAAAAATGATGATGGAGAGGATGGGCACAAAACCTGAAGACTATGATTATGTGATCTTCCACCAGCCCAACGGGAAATTCCCCACAAGGGCTGCAAAGATGCTGGGCTTTGATGAGAAACAGTACAATGAAGGCCTTCTTACACCGTACATCGGGAACACGTATTCCGGTTCCATGATGATGGGACTTTCAGCCACGCTGGATGTTGCAAAGGAAGGGCAGAGGATTCTTGCAGTATCCTTTGGATCAGGTGCAGGTTCAGATGCCTTCGAAATTGAGGTTACGCCCGAGATTGATGCATTACATGCAAGAAACGTGATAACTGTAAGACAAATGATGAAGGACGTGAGATTTGTGGACTATGCAGTGTATGCTAAGTTCAAGAGAAAATTAGTGTTTGGTGAGGAAATTGAGTGATGTTTATATTATAGGCGGTGGAGAATCCAAGTATGGAGAGCTCTGGGAGAGATCTCTCAGGGAGATAGCAGTAGAGGCGGGCCTGAAGGCTGTGGAAAATGCAGGAGTAAGAACAAAGGATCTTTCTGCCATATACATGGGAAACAGTCTTGGTGGCCTCATAAGCAAGCAGGAACACCTTAGTGCCATTATGTCGGATCATGCCGGAATAGCCACTGAATACATACCATCCATCAGAGTTGAGGCATCCACAGCTTCTGGAGCTGCTGCATTCAGGCAGGCTTATCTTTCCATCAAATCCGGTGAACATGAAGTGGTCATGGTGGGAGGGGCTGAAAAGATGACAGAGTTATATGGAACTGAAATAATCGATATAACCTCATCAGTGGTGGACAGGGAATGGGAGGCATTCGCCGGTGCAACCCCTGCTGCCCTTGCAGCACTTTCTGCAAGGATATACATGAAGGATTTCCATGTGGGAAAGGAATCTTTGGCCTCCATATCTGTAAATGATCATGCCAACGCAGCAATGAACGAGAATGCACACTACAGGAACAAGATCACCCTGGATCAGGCCCTTAACGCAACCCCAATTGCCGAACCTTTGAATCTGATGGATTGCGCACCCATGACTGATGGTGCCACCAGTGTCATCCTTGCTTCAGAAAAATACGTGAAAGAGCATGGTGTAAAGGGTGTGAAGATCCTGAGTTCTGCAATTTCACAGGGCCCCTTTGCACTTCACAGCAGGAAGTCCTTCTACACAGTGGAACCAACCGTGATTTCTTCAAGGAAGGCATTGGAACAGGCAGGACTGAAACACAAGGATATCTCTTTTGTTGAACTCCATGATTCTTACAGCATATATGGACTCATGACCCTGGAAGATCTTGGATTTGCTGAGAAAGGAAAGGCAAATGGAATGGTGGAAAGCGGCATAGGTATCGGAAGCGCCCTTCCAGTAAATCCCTCTGGCGGACTGAAGGCAAAGGGATTCCCGTACGGAGCTGCTGGAGTGAGCCAGATTTACGAGTCTTACCTGCAACTTATGGGAAAAGCCGGAAAGAGGCAGGTAAAAGATGCCACCTACGGAATGACCCATAACATGGCGGGGTCAGGCACAGCATCAGTCGTTCATATACTGGGGGTGGAATAAATGGGTGAGCTATCAAGAATGTGGAGGGAAATGCCAAGCAGATACAGAATGCAGGGCAAGAAATGTGGAAACTGCAACACAGTATACTTCCCGCCCAGGGATGTTTGTACAACCTGCCACAGGGATTCCATAGGAAAAATGAAGGATATGGACATGGAGGGGACTGGAGAAATCCTGAGTTTCACCATTGTTCATGAAGCACCGCCCGCTTTCCTCAGGCAGAAACCATACATCATAGCCCTGATACGCCTTTCCGAGGGGCCCGTCATCACTGGACAGATTGTGGACATCATGCCGGAGGAGATTGACATCGGAACTAAAGTAAGAAGCGTTTTCAGAAGGATTTCCGAGGATGGAAAGAGCGGGGTAATTCACTACGGGTACAAGTTTGTGCCCGTGTGATATCCAAGTTTATTGAGAATCGACGTTTACAATCTCATCAAAAATATATTTACCATTACCCTTTTTCTTGAAAATCATCAGGAATTCCTGAGCTGTCAGTATGGGCACATTATATTTTTCAAAATCATCCGTGGCAACCCTGGGGCAACCTGTGAAGATTATGCACTCTGCCATCATGTTCTGGAAGTCAACCGGGTTTGATTCATTTGCATAAGCAAGAATAGCTGATTTCCCGATATTTCTGATCTCATCCATGATTTTTTCAGCCAGTTTCATCCTGTACTGCCCTACTTTTGTATCAACCACCACCACAAATTTTCCTGCTTCCAGAGCCCTTGCCATATTGGCGAATCTCTTCCTGATTCTCCTGTCAGCTTCTTCCCTCATGGAATGGAGTTCAGACTTTTCACTCATCTCCAGAATGAATACCTCCTTTTCTGTGGATAATTGAGCTCCCATGGAATGAAACGTCCCGGTGCTGAGTATGATGTGGCAATCCGCCCATGTATCAAGATCATGTATGGGGCTGTAGTTGCATCCAAGTACCTGCCCCTGGTATTTCAGCCTCCCGTCATTCTTTCCCATCCTTGCTTCGTACCCTTTCTCCTGCAGGTATTCGAGAAACTTTACGGCCCCTTCCCTGTACTGAATCGAGTATAGAACACCTATTTTCCTGTATCCTGCTTTTTCCAGTGCGGATAGATCCATTCCGACGAAATTATCTGTAACAGGATATGTGTATTCCTCAAAAATGACGGGAACCTTGTAGTTCACATTAGGAATTATGGTGTGCCCCATTTGAATGACTGCATCAACATTTCCATACTCATCCCTGGTCCCGGTATCACATGCACCGTAAAATCCTGAGGAACTTACAATTACAGAAAATTCCTTTGAAAGCCTTTCAAAATATGAAAATACATGCGGTTTAAGACCATCAGGAAGCTGGAGCAAAATTCTCTTTGCGCCAATCTCTTTGAGCCTGTTGATGGTCGGTTCCGGATCCAGATATACCATTGTATGGTGTAGATGTTCTTATCTAATGATTTTTTAGAAAAAATAGTCTGATCTATGTTTAGTGTGTTTTGTTTTTTCTATGAAAATAAATTCTGTGGGAATTTTTCATTGAGGCAGATCTACTTCAATAAACCCGTTTTCCTCTCTTACAGGAAATGTGGAAAGGCCAAGTTTCTCCATGGGTGCATTCTGGGCAACCACAGGTGGTTTTACCATTTTTCCAGTTCCAAGCTCAAATTCTGCTTCATGGCACTGGCATTTTACCCTGGAATTTGCGCTGTCCAGATGGCCAAGTATACACTTTGCATGTGAACATACTCCATTCATTGCGTATAATTTTCCACCGAGAAATGCAAGGTAAATTACGCTTTCCCCTGCCTTAACGCTAGTACCACCTACTTTTTCGAGCGCCTTCATCGAAATTGTTCTGTGCCAAGTCATAACATAGATATCCGATAAAATAAAATAACTTTTGCTTAAGAAATAGTACAGAATGTCTTTGAATCATGGGTTTTCCATGGATTGTCTTGCCGAATAGATGGAAAAGTGTTGGAAGATTCAGAAATATCCTCAGATTTAGAGTAAAATGTTAAATGAGATAAATAATAATTTCAGGTATACAAATCTATTAATAAAAAAATATTATAGCATTTAGTATGAAACACTTGAAAGTACATGGAAAAGTGAGTCGTGACTTCTTAAATGAGATATTTTCTGAGAACGTTGGGAAAATTGATTTCAGCAGGCAATATGATGCTGGAAATGTGACTTCCATAACTATCGCAGGCCAGAAATACTTCTTCCGTACCAAGGACTATATTGGATTTATAATGAGTTCATTCTACGACGGTTCAGTTTCCATGGTGAGCTTTGGAAGAATCGGAGGAGGTTCCGGATTATTCAACATAACATGGGGTGCCGGCAACAAAGTGGAAGACAAGGTAGTTGAACAGTTGAGAAATAGAGTGATATCTGATGGATTCACATGTGATGTGCTTGAAGACGGCAACTGAATATCTTTTATGAAAAGTCCTGGACATCTCCTCCCCTGATTACCAGGGAGGGTTTCAGCATATCCCATTTATAGAATATATCCCTGAGATCGGATGTTTTGTAAAATACCATATCTGCCTCCATTCCCTCCTCAATTGATCCTATGTTATTATGAAGATCCAGTGAATAAGCAGCGTTACAGGTCATGGCATTAAGTGACTCCTCTGCAGTAAGTTTGCAGAATCTCATGGCCAGATTCCCCACAAACTGCATACTGGAAATCGGATTCAGTGGTGAATGGTCACTGGCCAGTACAACCGGCACTCCCTTTGATATCCATTTCCTTCCTTCCGCATATTTCTCACCCAGTGAAAAGGACGTAGCTGGAAGGAACGTTGCCACTGCACCTGACCTGCGCACCAGTTCCATTCCCCTCTCCGATGTGTGGAGAAGGTGATCCACTGATCTGAAGGGAAATTTGCTGCAGAGTTCAGTGGCCCCAATATCCTCAATCTCATCCGCATGTAGCCTCAGGGGAATGCCCAGTTCACTGGCCTTTGAAAAATACGCTTCTGATTCTTTCACTGTAAATGCGCCTTTATCACAAAAGACATCGGTGAAATCGTATTCCCCCTTGAATTCAGAAAGCATATCCATTGATTCTTGAATATACTCCTCCCTGTTCTTGTCCGGTGGCATTGCATGCAGGGGAAGCAGCGTCCTGGAAATCCTGATTTTATAGGCTGATTCCAGCCTCTCAATGACCTGGAGCATCCTTTGCTCAGAATCCCTGGAAAAACCGTAACCTGACTTCATTTCCATAGATGTGATCCCGTTTCTGAGGTGCATTTCAAGCCTTCGTGAAGTTTCAATGAAAAGATCAAGTGAACCCATGTCCCTGGTGTCTCTCCACGTCTTCAGTATCCCGTTACCGGATTGCAGCAGTTCAAGGTAGGTAACCCCCTTTGCCCTGAGCTCAAATTCCTCAGCCCTGTCACCACCATAAACCATATGTGTGTGGCTGTCCACAAATCCAGGGATTGCTATCATGCCTGAAGCGTCTATTCGTTCTGCACCTTTTCCAGCAGAAACATCCTTTCCCACGGAAACAATTTTCCCGTCATCCACCAGAATGGATTCCCCCCTCCTTATCCTGAGTTTTCCCTGTGAAATTCCCTTCAATGGTGGCTTTGACCCGCTGCTGTATATTTTGTCAATATTCCTGATTACCAGTTCCATGTTCTTTCCTCCATTTTTTTAGTGATCATGCACATCAAGCTACTGAACCTGTAAGGTAAGATGCCATTGTTATGAAATATGCAATGGAAATTGCAATGAGGAATGGTATGTTATAAGCCACAATGTTACCATTTTCACCCATGGTCCTGAATTTAACCTCATCCACCTTTCCGCTGAATTTTACCGCAAACCCAAATTTCCCTGTGACTTTCCAGATATAAAACATGGCCCATGAAAAGGCCAGGGATGATGCTATTCCCAGATTGAGGAAGAAGAGAAAAGGTAGCGGTATTGAAATGAGATGCCCTGCATATACAGACAAAAGAGCCATGGAATATATTATGGAAACTGCAGCCTTGATGTCCCCTTTCCCGAAAAGTATCTCCCTGAATCCCATAAAGGCAAAGATAATCATGAATATCCATGAAAGGAGTAATTCAAAGGAGGAATACGTCAAAAGAACCAATACTCCAATGACTGAAATGGCAGCCACTGCAAAAAAGTGCAACATTTCTGAGGAATCCAGGAAAAGAGAAAGAAAAAGAATGACTGAGAGAATGGCAAAAATCCACTGCCCCTGTAGAATCATAACCAGGGTTGTTACTGCAATCAGAGGGATGAAAAGAAGAAAATTAACGCTCCTTTTGCAATGATCAGTGTATGATCCATATATCATGGTGCAGAATCCAATGAGAGCCATTGGCCAGAAAAGATACGGATCCATGTTAATTCATGATCCCCCTGGCATAATGACAGTATTTTTCAGGAATTGTAAGTTCAGTTCTTCCAGGTCTAAATGAAATATCAGATGCGTTACCGATCCCATGTAAAAGATGAGTTTTCCATCCTTCCTTTGATCTTGAAAGCTTTCCACAATTACACCTCAAAGGTTGAGGAACCCACCAGTTGCCTGGCACATTCAAGGCTTTTATACCCTATTTCCCTGTTCTGCAAATGATCCCTCACATGAGTGTAAGCAGTGTCAGGGGTATTATTCTCATCAGAAAGGTGAATCAGCACCAGGTCTGTGGAAGAATCAGTGCATTTTTCCAGAACCTCTGAGGCCTGCAGATTTGAAAGATGGCCATGTGTGCTCTGTATCCTTTTCTTCAGATGAGGAGGATAGGAACCTGTTCTAAGCATGTCAACATCGTGGTTTGCCTCCATGGCAATAAGATTTGATCCATTCAGCCTGGATACCTGTTCCATGGGAAAAAATCCAAGATCTGAAAACAGGGATATTTTCCTGTCATTATATTTAATGATGAAACCCACAGGATCAATGGCATCGTGGGATATGGGAATCGCTTCCACTATGAAGTTTCCAATGACCGTGGTTTCCCGTATGGGATAAGTGCCGTTGATTCCAAGAGATTCCTTTACCTTGGGCCTAAGGTAGAGATCTGCATTTAGTTTATTTCTGGCAGCGGAAATGCCTGAGGCATGGTCTGAATGCTCATGCGTGAGGAAAATTGAAATATTGCTGTATTCGAGGCCTATTTCCGATGCCCTTGCCTGGAATCTCTTCACCGAGATTCCAAAATCTATGACTATGGCATCCTCCCCGTCCCAGATTACAGTGGAATTTCCCTTGCTTCCACTGGAAACAATGTTCATCTTCAGTTCCTTCAATAAAAGATAATTTATTCTCTGTTCTTAACTTTTTAGCGCAAACGCTTTGATTTTTTCCCCGGTCAGGCTGTATTAATCGATGACATGGATCAACACGATCAGTTCATTTTCCGTTGATTTTCTCAATTTTTGTCTCGAGTTTCCTGAGCTCGTATGGATCCAGTGGCTTTGCCCTCTTTTCAAGCTTTTTTCTGATTTTTTCCTTCATGGCACTATTTTTGCAAAGTTCCAGTACACCTGTTTCATACTTTTCCAGTTCCCTCATTTCAAAATCAAGTAATAAGAATTCATACGGATAAAAATTTTTTGTTGTTTATTACCTTATATATTAAGCAATGGAGACAATTTTTGCAGAAAATGGATTTCCTTAATTGAATTTAAGATGAATGCACCAGAAAAAACAAAATAATCATACTCTCATGGCACTTATGATCAGCATGAAGAAATTCGAAGAAGGTACCCCAATTGTTATAGCACATAGAGGAGGTGCCGAACTATTTACTGAAAATACCCTGACTGCATTCAGAAAAGCAGAAGAGTTGGGGGTCGATGCCATAGAGTGTGATATCCACCTTACCAAAGATCACCATATTGTGGTAATGCACGATCCTGACCTGAAACGGGTTGCCGGAATTGACAAAAAAATTTCAGAAATGACACTTGAGGAAGTGAAGAGTGTAACCCTGAATGGAGGAGAAACCATCCCCACACTGGAAGAGACCATCCAGGCTGTATCTGTCCAGATTGTGGTGGAGCTAAAGAGCTTTGGAGCGTTGATGGAACTGGGAAAACTTTTCCACCATAATCCGGATCTGGTCGGAAGATGTATCGTCATCTGTTTCGACCACAGGGCCATTCAGAAACTTAAGAAAGCTATTCCAGAACTATCTACCGGTGCACTCCTTGCAGGATTCCCTGTAGATCCGGTTTCCTTGGCAGGATCCTGTGGTGCAGACACCATTTCACTCTATTATGAAGGGCTTGACAGGGATTATGTGAAGATGTGCCACCGTGGAGGCCTCAAGGTGAGTGTATGGACTCCAAACACAATAGAAGAAATTCAGAAGATGATTGATATTGGGGTTGACGCCATTGCCACAGACAGGCCCGACATCCTGCTGGATCTCCTCAAAAGGAGGTAATTCCAATTTTTTTTATTGCGGAGAAGGATTTATTTCTCCCGAGGCCTGTTCCAGTGACAGTCCACTGGTTTCAGGCCCATAAGCTATGCTGATTATTATTCCCGCAACGGAAAGCAGGGCCAGCATTATCAAGGCATAGGCAAATCCGTTCAGAAGATCAGCTGCGAGAGTGAATGCAAAAATTCCAACCAGAGCACCAATCCTGCTCACCGTGGTTCCCAGCCCCTGGGCAGTGGCCCTGACTCCGGTGGGAAACAGTTCCTGGGGATAAATGGAATTGGTGATTCCTGGCCCGAATTCCTCGCTGATCTCAAACAGGATTATGAGAAATATGACAGGTAAAATTCCCATTGACAGCATCACTGATATGCTGGCAGCAAACAGGGTCAAAGCCATTCCTATGAAACCGTATATGGTTACCTTCCTTCTCCCTGTGGTGTCAATGACAAAGAACGCCATGACAGCTCCAACAATGGCCACCAGGGCAATCATTGCTGAGATAAGTGAAGCATCCCCTGATGTAAGGTTGTAGGTGTTTGAAATGAAAGTGGGCCCGTTCAGTGCAATTGCATAGGAAACTGCGTCAAGGATGAACCAGAAAGAGAGTACAAATATGGTGGACTTCCTGTATTCTGCAGCGAATAGCAGTTTAAAACCAGATTTTCTACCTCGTGCTGTATTTACTTCACCTACACTACCCACCACCTTTTCTGCTGACGACACTGCCTCCTCAATCCTGCCCTTTTCTGCAAGCCACCGTGGTGATTCAGATATGGACGATCTAAGGAAAAGAACCAGGGCAGCAGGGATTATTCCCAGAAGAAACATGACTCTCCATCCAATGGATCCGTATGGGGCCAGCATGAAACCTGCACCATATGAAAGGGCTGCACCTACAAACCAGGCAACACCATTTACAGTAAGCAGCCTTCCCCTCAGTCTTGAAGGGGAATACTCTGCAATGATGGTGGGGCTTATGGCATAGTCTGCACCGATTGCGATTCCAAGAAGTAGACGGAATATCAGAAGTTCGTTGAAGGACTGTGAAATGGCTGTAAGAAATGTGAACAGGATAAAAAGCAGCATGTCCCACATATAAATGTACTTCCTCCCTTTAAGGTCTGTAATTATTCCGCCCAGTATCCCGCCAAAGATCATACCAATGATGGTGGAACCCAGAAGCAGGGTCTGATCAAGGCTTGAAAGACTGTATTCATTCTTAAGCAAAAGAATGGCCACAGAGATGATTGCTATATCATAACCATCGAGGAAATTTCCAGCTGAGGAGAGTGCTGTTATCTTGAGGTGAATTGATTTCAGCCTGCTTTCGTCAAGTTCATTGAACATATAGATGTGTATGATCTGATTATTTATATTTATACCCTTTATATTCTATATAGCTAATTTAGAAAGTTGCATTCTTTGACTGGGAATTAAAATGTACAGCAATGGATGAAATGAATTTTAATGTGTGAATGAAATAGTACAGAATAAATATAAAATTAGAATAACTCTCCATGGAAAAAGAGATTTATGAAGGCCAGTTTGGAAAAATCTCGTACCTGAGGAGAAAGGGAGATATTCCTCTGGTAATGATACATGGTTTTACTGCGTCCTCAAAAATCTGGGATTCCATGATAAGATTTTTGAATCCATCCTTTGATGTCATTTGCCCGGATCTGTATGGACATGGAGATACCCCTTTTCCGGAATCTTTCAATCAGGAAACAGGAAAGACTGGAATTCAGGACATGATACTTTTTCAGTGCATGGCCATTTCAGATCTCCTGAACAATCTTGGAATAAAGAAATTTTACCTGGCTGGAAGTTCTCTGGGTGGATGGATTGCAATGGAAATGGTTCACAGGATCATGAAACCGGAGAAACTGATCCTCATTGACACGGCTGGATCTGCCCCGCTTGAAGATTCTGCCTATTCCCATGGAATTGAACAGCTCCTGCAGGAATTTGCGAAAGAAAACGGGAAATTATTTTCCGGCATGATTGCTGACATCAAACCTGAGAATTTTGAAGTGAATGATGACCTTCTGAATTCACTTAACATGCCAGTTTCTGTAATATGGGGGAAAAATGACGGAATTATTGACTATAATTATGGAATAAAGTTTTTCAGGAAACTGCCAAAAGCAAGGTTCTATCCTGTTGAGGGTGGCCATACTCCCTTTGTGGACAAACCATTTACTGTTGCCACAATTATAAACATGTTCCTTCTTAATCATTGAATTAAGATTGAAATATAGTTACAAAACAATGCAAAAAAACTTATACTATTTTTTATTACCTAATCGCGCACGGTGTTTATGAATTATACTAAGTTTGAAAAAGCAAGAATTATAGGTGCAAGATCGCTGCAGATTTCCATGGGTGCCCCGGTCATCATTGACGTGCCAAAACATATCATAGACCCCGTGGATATTGCCATGCTGGAATTTGAAAGAAATGTACTCCCCATAACCATAAGGTGAATTCATCTTATCAGGGAGTTAGATTCTACTTTTCCATCCACAGACAGCGGTTTTCCGTTCGCTTTTAGTACTAGCCTGTTCCTGTTCAGGAGGCCCGATGGAACTGCCAGGCCGTCCCGTTCTTCTGTTTTTAGTTCATATTCCTTGAGATCATCGATGGTTATGGTTCCGCTTCCATCATAGGGCTCATCTCCAAGAGTCACTTCTGTACCCTCTTTCTCCTCTGTGGTCAGAATGTGTGCGCCGGCTGAATCCTGTGCTGCCAGCAACATTCCCTGGGATTCAATCCCCCTTATTTTAGAATGCTTGAGATTCTCCACCACAATAATTTTTCTTCCGAGAATATCCCCTGGACTGTAATATTTTTTTAATCCTGCAACCAGATCTATGATTTTAGATCCAAGATCCACCTTGAAATGAAGCAGGCTGTCTGCATTGGGGTGATCCTCTGCTTCCACTATCTTTCCCACCACCAGATGCATCTGGTTTGTTCCCTCTGGTTCCAGTTCAATTTTCCTGAATATGATTCCCTCATCCCTGATTTTGAAACTGCAGCCCTCATCAAGATGTGAAAAAAGTTCCTCTCCTTTTCCAAGCTCAACACCATGGATCGCTTTCCATGCCCTTTCTGCCCCTGATGGAACAAAGGGGTAGATCATGAGGGTGAGATATTCGATTGCTTTCAGTGAATGCCAGATTTTTGATCTGGTGGCATCCATGTCTGTTTTTATTATATCCCAGGGTTTTGACTGGTTGAAATATGAGTTCACCGTTTTTACAGCCTCAAGCCAGATGGACAGTGCTTTCCTGAATTCTATTTTGTCCATGGACTGCCTGTAAAGATCCAGCGCTTTCTTCATGTCCAGGAGCATCTGGTCATCAAGTTCATCAGCTTTCCCTTTCAGTGGTTCAATTCCCTTTCCGGTGGCGAAACTGATCACCCTGTTCACAAGGTTGCCATATTTCCCGTTCAGCTCTGAGTTTACCTTATCCTTCATTTCCTCCAGCGAGAAATCTGAATCTGAAGATTCTGGCAGGACAGATGACACATAATACCTGATGGAATCCTTGTCCACAATCCTGAGCATATCATCCACCGTATATCCGATTCCCCTGGATTTTGAGAATTTTTTACCCTTCATTGTCAGGTATTCATTAGCTGAAACCATCTTTGGAGTTGGCAATTCCCCTGAAGCCATGTTCATGGCCGGCAGCAAAATTGCATGAAAGAATATGTTGTCCTTGCCCATGAAATAGTATAAATTTCCATCCTGGTACATTTCTTTCCAGTATCCATCCTTCCCTGATTTCCTGGAATATTCTATGGCATTGGAAATATAGCCTAAAAGAGCTTCAAACCAGACATAAATTCTCTTGCCTTCCATGCCCTCCATCGGTACTTTGACTCCCCAGTCCATGTCCCTGGTCATGGATCTGTCTCTCAGGCCGTCCTTGATCATGTTCAGGGAGAATGCCCTGACATTGTTTTTCCAGTCTTCCTTTCCCTTCAGCCAGTTGACAATCTCTTTTTCCAGTTTTGAGGCCAGAAAGAAAATGTGATCTGTCTCCCTGAATTCTATGGGATTCCCACATATGGAGCATCTTGGGTTTATGAGATCCTGCGGATCATTTATGCGCCCACATTCGTCACACTGGTCCCCCCTGGCATTTTCAGATGAACAGTTTGGGCATGTGCCGTGGACATACCTGTCTGGAAGGAATCTCCTGTCCACCTGGCAATAGGAAGAAATGACCTTTCTTTTTTCAAGAAAGCCTTTTTCCATCAGTTTCAGGAAAAATTCCTGTGAATACTTTTCATGAGCAGGATCTGTTGTCCTGCCAAAATAATCAAACCCGATATCCAGGCTTTTGAATGTGTTCATGTGTTCCAGATGAAATTCAGTGGCCACCTCCATGGGTGTTTTCCCCTCTCTCTCAGCCTGCAGCGCAATGGGCGTCCCATATTCATCACTGCCGCAGATGAACATCACCTCTTTTCCTGAAATCCGTGAATATCTGTTAAAGATATCACCTGGAAGATAGGCCCCTGCAATATGGCCTATGTGAAGATGGTTGTTGGCATAAGGGAGGGCACAGTTAATCACTATTCTTTCCTTCATGGTGAATCACCGCAGATGAATTCCAGTCTTGAAAGGACTGTATTCCTGTCCATTCCAGCCAGGAAGTACCCCAGTCTCGGGCCCCTCTCCTTTCCAATAATTGTCATGTATATGGCCACAAAGCCGGCCGAAGGCTCTAATCCTGAAGACTCGATGGCAACCCTTGAGGATTCATGGATGGATTCCGGTGTCCATTCTGTTTTCGAATCCAATACCCTGTGAAGTTCACAGATCACCTTTCTCTGTTCTTCAGTAAGATTTGTTTTTTCTTTGATTCCAAGAATTCTGAACTTTGAGTCCTCCGGGGCATGATTCTTTATCCAGTCCCTGGCCATTTCTATTCTTTCATGGAGGATGTCAGGACTGTATGTCTTTCCATCTGAACTGATGATCTCACTGACTCTTTTATCATCTGAATAGATCTGGACCAGGGTGGTGAGATGCCTGAAATCCGGAATCTGTTCCTGGTCTCTCCCTGTTTCACAGATTTCCAGTATGGTACTCTTATCTTCATCAAGCTTTCCCTCTTTTTTCAGCCTGTGGAGTCTTTCATATTCGTCCACAAGGTTTAGAAATCCGGAACCTGGATCAAAGTCTATGTATCTTGTGGGTGGAACCCTTGCTATTACGTATCTTATAATCTCTGGAGGTGAAAATTTCAGCATTTCCGACGCAGGAATGTTGATTCCAGTGGAGGAGTGCATTGCACCTTTTCCTTTTAACAGAATCCTCTCAAACATCATGGGGGCAGGTGCCGGATAATTGAAAACAGTTTCGCTTATGGCCTTGCCGGTATCGTAGGATCCACCCTGCGTTCCATGATCTTTCCCGAAGGGTTCCACTGTTACCCCCAGTATTTTCCACTTCGCAGGCCATTCAATCCTCCATGGAAGTTTTCCCTCGTCCTTGTAAATGTCGCTTTCCCCATTAAAACCACATGTACACTGGTAAGAAACCTTTCCATTGCTGAATCCAGTGGCTTTTGCAGAATTTATCCTGCCGCACTGTGAGCATCTGGGGTTATAGGGATACCAGTCGTTTTCCAGTTCTCTGCCTGAGAACTGTTCCAGGATCTGCCTGATCTGATCCTTCTTCTTTATGGATTCCTCAATTAAATCCCCTAATTTGCCATCCCTGTAAAGTTCCCCGGTCCTGATGATTTCCGGACTGATGTTCAGCTTTTTCATGGTTTCAATAAAAGGTTGTATGAAGAACTCTGAATAGCTCAGATTCCCCTCCGGTGCAGGAATGTCCCTGAGCGGCTTTCCAACATGTTTTTCATATGATTCCGGAAGGAAAGGGTAAACTTTCCTAAGTGGATCGATGTCATCACAGAGATAAATAAAACTGGATTCCATCCCTTCCATCTGGATAGACTTGTGAATAATGTCACCAGTCATTACCTCCCTTACATTACCAAAATGGATGTACCCTGAAGGAGATATCCCCGTGGAAACTTTGTGCTTCCCAGTCAATTTTGAAGCAAATGACCTTCCCCAGTACATAACTTATTCTTTTCCGATCAGAGAGGCCCTGAACAGGGACCTTATCCTTACTCCGTCAATCTCGTCATCCATCATCTTCGAGACCAGAACCACTGCGAGTTTCACATCCCCGCCCTCTGCCCTGATGTCATTTATGGTTCTTCTCAGTGTTTCACCGGTACTGGACACATCATCAATAATCACGATCCTCTTGTCCTTCACGCCTGCAAAATTGCTGCTGAAATAACCATCTTTCCTTGCCGGATGTGGCCTGTATACTATAAGTTCCTTTTCCATATAATATGAAATCATGGTGGCAAACGGTATTCCATTCACTGTTATTCCCAGAATGGCATCCACATCAAAGTTTCCCTTTTCTGATTCTTCATAGATGATATCGCTCATGATGTCAGCTAAACTGGAGATCCTGCCTCCATAAACCCCAAGGCTTCTCCATCCAATCTTAACATCCTGTACGTCCTTGTGCTTGACGAAATCCTTGCTAAGAAGCCAGGTAACAGTATTCACTGATAGATGCAACTCTGTGGATATTTCCTTGTCGGACATGCCCTTGCTCTTCAGTTCCATAGCTTTTGTGTATAATTCCTCAAGGCTGTACATAATTCAACGCCTCATAAATCCCAAGAAGATATTATAATTTATCCATATAAGTTTGAATTTTATCCCTGATGAGTTCCGCCTGTTTCTTAAGTTCAGAATCTGATACCATGATTCTTTCCCATGTCACGTCCCTTCCGCAGTGCCTCGGTATCACATGAAGATGGTAATGCATTACAACCTGCCTGGCACATTCCCCGTTGTTCTGCCCCACATTTATGCCATCCGCCTCGAATACCTCCATCAGTGCCTGGGAAACGTACTTTGCTATCTGATGAACCCTGAGATAATGATCAAGATCAATATCGAAAATGTTCACATAATGCTTTGCTGGAATGATGAGTGCATGTCCTTTTTCCACCGGGAAACGGTCCATGAACCCAATGACGTATTCATCCCTGTAGAAGATGTGTGCATCCTTTCCAGTGACGATATTCCTGCAGAAGACACATTCAGACATTTCAGACACCAGTTTCAAATAGTGGGAATTTCAATTTTTTACCCCTGCAGGAATTTTTCCCTCAGGATCTTCCCCTCATCAGATTCCATCTCTTTTATGGAATATGCATCAGGCTGGGCCATTCCCAGCGGGAAGGTAAAATTCATGAGGATTCCCCTCCTGAAAACGTGCACGGATATCTTCTGGCCCGGTTTGTATCCATAGAGATTTTCCACAAAGATCCGTGAATTTGCATCAAGGAACTTTTTCGTAAAGGATGGGCTGAAACGGAAATTGTCTATGGCCACAATCTCATCTCCGGGATATATGCCTGCTTTCTGTGCAGGTGAATTTTCAATAACCGCGTGAACGTTGCCCGGGTTGGATGAACTGTTGAAGATCAGCCCCATATAGGCGGGTACTTCACTGCCATTCTCACCAGAGTGCTTCTTTTCCAGAGTCAATCCTATTTTCTTAAGTTCTGCAGGGAAATCAATGGCTTCTGTTCCCTTCACATACTTGGTGAAGAAAGGGAAGAAATCAGAGCCTGAGATGTCTGTAAGGGCACTCAGAAGATCTTTCTCGGTAAAACCTCTCCCATCCCTGTTGTATTTCTCCATTAGGTGCCTGTAAAGATCGTCAAGATTCCTTGCTCCCTTTGTATATTCACATATCCTGGAATCCAGCATAAATCCAAGAACTTCCCCTTTCAGGTAGTATGAGACGTAGCTGTTGATGTTGTTTGCAGTTGGCTTGTAAAATTTGATCCAGGCGTCAAAGGAGGAGTCGGAGGCAGATTCATATTTTGTTCCTGGTGTTCTGTCGTATACCTTTATCACTGAGGAAAGATGCTTGTAATAGTCCTCCCTGGTGTAAATTCCAGCACGAAGCAGTGTGAGATGGGCATAGAAGTCTGTTATACCCTCCGAAACCCATAACAGGGTACTGTAGGTTTCCTCCTTATAATTGAAGGGGCCCAGTTCCACAGGCCTAATCCTCTTAACATTCCATGCATGGAAAAATTCATGTGATACGACGTGAAGAAATCCTTTATATTTCTCAGGATCGGAGAAATCAAACTTGTCAAACTCAATGGTGCACGAATTCAGGTGCTCCAGGCCTCCACCACCATTCTGTATGAGATGGATGATGAATATGTACCTTTTATAAGGGAGGCCAGTCATCATTTCCCTGTATGATTCTACAATTTTCTTTACGTCTTCCACTATCTTATCTGCATTCTCGTTGCCAGTCCCGTATATGGCTATCTCATGCTCCTTTCCTTCAACGTTGAAAACGAAGGATCTGTGTGTTCCGATCTCTATGGGTGAGTCTGCAAGTATATCATAATTTGTGGCTCTGTAACGGTTATCACCGCTTTTTTCCAGGCCCGTGGATACTTTCCATCCCTCATAGGGCTTTATCCAGAGTTCCACTGACTGATCCTTGTAACCTTCAAGATACATGAAAACACTGGATCCGTTCAAATAAGCGTGTGTGGAATCCACGTGGCTTTCCCTGACAGAAAGGTTACCTGCATAAACCTCGTAAGTAATGGTAAAAATCCTGTTGCTTCCATTCTGGATCCTCCAGGTTGACTTGTCCTTCCTCTGTATCTCTATGGTTTCATTGTCCTGCGATCTTGCCTTGAGGAGTCTTACGTTTCCTGAAAAATCCCTGATAAGATATGAACCGGGAGTCCAGGCAGGCATGGTGATCAGGGTTGTGTCCTCAGAGACATTTTCAACATTCATGGTCACCTGACAGAATCCAGTCTGGGGTTCCCTAATTTCTAGTATGTAGGTTAGTTTCATTAAATAACCTAACTTACAGTCATTCTTTTTTATTAAACCTTATTGAAGGTAATAATTACTGGGAAAATCGTTAACTAAAATCCATGGACAAATTATACCTGTTTGAATTGAAGCATTAAATAAAGCGCATTCATTTACGTTTATGGCAAAGGGAAAAATCAAGATAAATACACCTCCACCTTCGACCCCAACTGCACCTCAACCATCCACAAAATATTCCGGGGTAAAACATACCATCATGATTATGAGTGGTAAGGGGGGAGTTGGAAAGAGCACTTTTTCAGTCAACCTGGCTGTATCCATGGGAAAGACGAAAAACGTAGGAATCATTGATGCTGACATTAATGGGCCTGATGATCCCATGCTGCTGGGCGTGTCCAAGGATAAGCTGCATGTGGAAAACAACAAAATAATTCCGATGAAAACCAAGTACGGTGTGGACGTAATCTCCATGGCTTTCTTCCTTCCGGATGACAGCACTGCAGTGATCTGGAGAGGTGCCTTGAGGCATAAGGCAATTCAACAGTTTCTGGAGGATGCCACATGGGAAGGGAAGGATTATGTGATCATAGACTTTCCACCGGGAACCGGGGACGAGGCACTTTCTGTGGCACAGATGATACCCGAGGTGGATGGAGTTGTAATAGTAGTAACTCCACAGGACCTTGCTCTTCTTGATGCCAAAAAGGCTATCAATTTTGCAGAGCAGCTGCACCTTAAGGTTATAGGAATAGTGGAAAACATGAGTGGGTTTTCCTGCCCACACTGTGGAACAGTAACAAATATTTTCAAAACAGGAGGCGCCGAGGCGCTGGCAAAGGAATTGAATATAGAATTCCTTGGAAAAATCCCTATTTATCCTGAGATAGTTCAACATGCTGATACCGGAGTGCCAGCAGTCGAATCCTCAGAAGAAGTAAGGAAAATATATAACGAGATTTCATCAAGGATAGCATCCCTGGTGGAAAAATAATTTTTTTTAAAAAAAAAGCACTTGGTATGAGTGCCGATCAATTTTAATGAAGTATGGATTGTGCATTCAGCCTGTTAGTAACTGTGGACTGAATATCTCGGCGAACCTCGATACTTACATCCCAGCTCTATCAATCTCCTCTTTTAGGAGTGGCTTCAAACGATATCTCTTTTCAGGGATGGCTTCAAGCTTAGATGCCTTCAGCTTTTATCCATGTATGGCGTGGCTACCCGACGAATGCCCTGCCGGACAATCGGTAAACCAGAAGCCACGAACCCCCGTTCCTCTCGTACTAAAGGCTCCTTCCCTTCAGATATCGAACACTCCCACGGAGAAGCAACCCTACTGTCTCGCGACGTAGTG
>JAKAWY010000020.1:11860-19354 GCA_021816745.1 Thermoplasmata archaeon | reverse complement strand
CTGTTAGTTCCAGACCAGAGTATGGTGGCTATGGTTTCGTTTGTTGGGTATCCGGCACCGGAATAAAGTTTGTTGAGCTGGTATGCGTTCTGCATATCTGAACCGTACAGAAGCTGGTTTCCACCGCTGGTGGTAAACATTGGTGATCTGAGAAGGTTCAGTGTTGCAATGCTGTGGGTATTCATTCCTGCAATGTTCATCAATGCTGATGACATGAATGCAGGTACCATTACTCCAGTAGTTGGAGCATGGAAAGTTTCACCTGATGTAATAAACGTCATTATGTTGGTATGGAATGATGTATCAAACTGGCCAATTGTTCCCGTAAGAACTACAGAGACTCTGTCGTTATAAGTCTGGACTGAAAATCCCTGGGCAGTGTAATAATTCACAATTTCATTGTAAAGAGATGCAGATGGTGAGAACTCCTGCTGGAACTGACTTGCTGTCAGGTAATGATGGTACATTGGCGAAGATTTTGTGTTTAACCCTGCAAGCAGTGCATTAAGCTTTCCCTGGTTGCTAAAATTCAATGTCAACATTATTGACATTTTCTGTGTTGTCTGCGTCGTGGTTCTCTCGTATTTTGCTGACTGGGACAATGCATGTGAAACAGAAGGAGAAACCGATACTAGATCGGTGGGATATAAAATAGCTCCACTTTTTCCTTCGTTTGAAAAGCTGGCATTTACTATGCCTGCAATTCCGAGCATTATCATGATAGTAGCAATAAGTACTATTGTTAGTCTATTCATGCACGGTATACAAACATATAAAATATATAAATATATATTTAGTTTATATAGGCACGGCATATTTATAATTTAGAGCCCGCATTTTGAACCTTTTTCGTATAATTAAATATAAGATATGTCAACCATTATATATCATCAATTATCCGTTGTTTTAATGATTTTATTAAAAAAGCCATTAACATGGATAATTTTTACGATTTTGAACACATATGAAAAATTTGCCAACGAATTGATTTGAATTAGTATATGAAATATCTTCGCATTAAGATATTATAATGTAATTGATGATTTTGACAGGTTTCAACTGGAATTTGTCAAAACAAAAACATGGAAATCGTAATCTTTATAGGTCATATAAAATCAGGGGCATACGATAACTCAAGAACAGTTTAAGGAACTTACACCATCCTCGCGGCTAATTATTATTACTCTCAAGAGTTTGAAAATTGCGGATGTTAAAACACTTATGAAAGAGACAGGCCTCTCGAAGAGGACACTTATGGGGTCACTGAAACACTTAAAGGAAGAATCCCTGATCAGTGTCAAGACATGCCTGACAGATACCAGAAGAAGATTTTACTGCTATCATAAAGATGTCGATTTGTAAAAGTGACATCCCTATATCTGATAAACAAATTTCAGTTTTGAATATTTATACTGGCCAAAAGTACTGGGCCAGCCAAACAACAACTCCCATCGCAATTCCGATATAAATGACAAGTTTTGGATCAAGTGCCGGGCCTTCTATCTCTTCCTCATCGAAATACCTGATCAATCCTGCACCAGACTGGAAACCGTCTTTCTTGTCCGCCATTGTTACGTAAATGTTATCAATGAATTTATTATTTTCCATAGCTCAATCACATGAAGAAAAATAAATTGGCTGGAAACCTTTCCAGGCTTGTACTTTATATTTTTCCAGTTATACTTATTGTTTCCATTACTTTGTATGCTGGAATGTGGCCACCTTTTTCAGTGGTGGAATCCAACAGCATGGAACATTCAGGCACATTTCAGTTTGGAACTATTGAGACCGGCAGTACAGTCATAGTGAAACATCCTTCTGGAATTTCCAGTATTACCACATATGTGCAGGGAAGAGAGACGGGTTTCATGAATTACGGGGATTATGGAAATGTAATACTGTATGTGAATTATGCAGGAACCCTGGTTATTCACAGGGCCATGTTCTACCTTCAATGGAACTCCGATAAGCCATCCATTTTGGGTTATACCAACCAGAGCTGGATAACTCTTACACCATATTATGTAGTTATACAGAATGTTGGACCGAGCCACAGGAATTTATGTGTAAATATTTCCAGTTTCAGGGGTGTTTCCGGTTTTATAACCATGGGAGATCATAATCTTATAAATTCGACCCTGCAGAGACACATGATCCTTGGAAATAACAACTCACTGGTTTATCTGGCAGCAGATCAGAATGTTCTATACATGAGTAATGGGACTAATTATCGTCCAGTGAACATAAGCCAGGTTTACGGAATCGCTGTGGGAAATTTGCCACTGATTGGTATTTACAAACTTTATATTTTGGGTGCTGAGGGACAGTGGCACGATTACAACCTTATTCCCACAAACTCTAACTATTACCTTGCAGCATTCACGATTTTTCTTTTGGGAATTCCAGCTTCAATATGGATAATCGGTAAAAAGAGAAAGAAGTCAGGTTCCTGAGGATGCTTTTCCTGCAACCTTTAATTCATGCATTGTCCCAGTGAAAAATGCAACCCTTTTCATTATCTCTCCGGCATCTTTTTTGTGGCAGGGTATGAAAACACTGTTCCCACCAGTGACAATGTACGTCATCCAGACGTCTGATTTCCATATTCTGATTTCATGAAGCAGTGCTCTCATGTGTTCTGTTAAAATATGCACTCCCACTTTATCATTGAGGTTGTGATAATCATCAGTATCCTCCATGGCCAGTTCAAATATTCCTTCTATATCATGATTTTCTGCAAGTGTTCTCAATCTCTCAACCCTCTGGTTTGCCCTCTTGACCCTCATTACATATTCCGGGCTTTCCGGCTGGTTAAAATGTATATCATCAGAAGGTTTTCTTGTGTGCGGAAATACTGCACTTATTATGGAATAATCACTGAATTCTGATTCGTCAAGAATTCTTGAAGTCACGGGTTTTTCATGATTTTCAGTCACCGTCAGTCCCCCATAATAACTTCTCCCGACACTTTCTGAAACTTTCCTCATTTCTATCTCAAGGTTCTTTACATCAATATCAGGCAGTGCCTGGACGAGGCATTTCATCAGTGCTGCTGCTCCAGAATCAGAACTCCCGCTGAGGATGTTCTCATTCCATGAGTTAACGGAGATATATGGCAGCCCATTCTTTTTTATTATTTCATTCCTGTACGGATCCAGTGCCTTGAAAGGAGACCTGCTTCCTGTTGGCTCAACCTTCTGGCCATTTATGAAACTCTCTTTTTGTGAGTCAGAAATAATAAGTTCTGTTCTTGAAGCTGATTCCTTATCCTTTAAGGAATAGGCAATTCCGGCTGAATCATGAAAAGGGAATCTTGAATCACTGTTTTTCAACCCCCCGAGGAGCACTATGCCCATGGTGGGATGTGCGCTGGCCTTGAATACTCTGTCTTCCATTATGGAGCATGACAGTGGTGTGTATTTAGTTTTTAGTTCAGGTACTGACTATAGAAATCTATCTTATTTAATGACAAATTTTTATACGTATTTACACTTCATAAATCATGGCAAAAGAACTAAAAATGATATATATTATTTCAAGTGGAGAAGAGGCCAGGGACAAAGCAATGGCCGGACTTATGATGGCTGTTAACATGAAGAAAAAGGGGAGAGTCTCTGAATTAAGGTTGCTCTTCTTTGGACCCAGTGAAAAACTTGTGGCCAAGGGTGGAAACGACATTGATTCACTGCTGAAGGATGCCATGGATGCAGGGATATACAGATCTGCGTGCATAGCTATTGCAGAGAAAAACAACATTTCTGAGAACCTTAAGAATAAGGGAATCTCCCTTGAACCAGCAGGAGAAGTACTGGCCAAGGCCATGAATGAAGGTTTCATTCCCATTACCTTCTAAATGCCTCAATTCGAGGATTTCAGGGGAAGGAAAGTTAATATTCCCCATCCCCTGGAAAGAATAATCAGCCTGAACCCTTCCATTACTGAAACACTTTTTCTATTGGGCATGGGGGATTCTGTAAAGGGCGTCAGTGCATTCTGCAGAAGGCCTTCAGAAGCAGAAAAAGTTAAAAAAATCGGAAGTTACAGCACCTTTAACAAAAAAGTGGTTGATGAAATAGATCCGCAATTGATACTTACAGTGTCAGGATACCAGCAGAATCTCGCAGATTCAATACAGGACGAATACCCTCTTTTCCAAATTGAGCTTCCCTCTACCCCTTTTGGTATTTTAGACATGGTGAACAGGATTGGAATAATCACTGGAAAGATAAAGGAGGCACAGCAACTGATGTCAAAGATGGCCAGGGAGCTTCAACCTGCCAAAATTAATCTACGGGGGTATCTGGAAATTGATCTTGGCGGGCCTGTGACCTTCGGATCGGAAAGCTATATCACCTCTACTCTTAATTATATGGGAATATCCACACCATATGATGATTATCCAAATGAATGGCTTACACCTGATTACACGCTGATCTCAGAATTCAATCCACAGTTAATTATCATGGAAGGAAAAATGTTCCGTGGAACCACCAGGGAAGAAGTAATGAAGCGACTGGAAACTACACCTTTGGGAAAAACTGAGGCGTTCCTGAAAGGCAAAATTCTCACAACTCCGGGAAAACTCGATTTTTTTGCACACCATGGGCCTGACTTTTTTTTAACAGTAATTCCATGGCTGAAGGGTTCTCTTGACATTCCAAGAATAAAGAACATATAAATAGTAATATGAAATTTACTGATGTCTTTTAGACAGGACGTAACCAAATGGAAGGAATTACCAAAATAAAGGAACTAACACCTGAATCAAGAAGAGTAAATGTTCTTGCCAAGGTATTGGAAATAGGAGAAGCAAAGGAAATCAACACCAGATTCGGCGAGTCAAAATCAGTAACAGAAGTTGTTATAGCTGATGAGACCGGAAAGATAAAACTTTCACTCTGGGGAGAGCAGTCTGCAAACATCAAGGATGGAGAGACCCTCTACATAGACAATGGATACATATCCCTTGTAAGAGGTCAGATGAGACTTAATGTTGGAAAGTACGGAAACCTTAACAACTCCGAAGAGAAGCTTTCTGAAGTGAACGAGGACCTGGACATGAGTGAAAAGGTTCACGAGAACACATACAGAAGATTCGGCGGAGGAAGTGGGGGTAGCGGCGGAGGCAACTTCAACAGAAGAGGCCCAGGCAACTTTAACAGAAGAAGAGACTCAGACTCAAGATCTGAGCACTTCAACAACGATGAGTGAGATTACTTCTCACCATCAAAATACATTTTTTTCTGCATAGCATACATTTCGCTTATTTCACTGGAAGTAGTGCAGTCTTCAGGCTTTTTATCATTTCTGAATCTGCCGGTAAATCTCGGAAATCTTATGGCAAGGCCCTGGCCCTTGTATTGATCGGATGAGCATGTGTGAATTGGACTGAGGGTTATTTCCGAACCTCTTACCTCGAGAATTTTCTGCGGATAAATCCAGACATCAGGCTGCATCTTGGATTCCACCCTCTGAGGAGTATCAGCGGTAACGAGATCTGAAAGCATGGCTTTCACATCGGAAAGCATCACATCTGTGAATCCTGTACCAATCTTGCATACACTTTCAAAGGTATCTTTCTCAGAATTATAGGAGGCCAGTAAAAGAGCACCGTAGGTTCCAGTTCTTTTCCCATGTCCGTGGAATGCACCTATAATCACCAGATCCATGGAGTCTCCAAGCTGATTTCTGTAGTCCCTCTTGAATTTTATCCATGTCCAGCCCCTGGCCCCTGCCCTGTAGAATGAATCTTCGGAAAGACTCTTGGCCACAATGCCCTCGCATCCTGAAGATATGGCAGATTCAAGGAACTGCTCCCCCTCCTCCGCACTGTCTGTTATTATCCTGCTGGCAAATTTCAGATAATTTTCTTCCCTGAAACTTTCCCTTAGGATTCCGGTACGTTCAGAATATGATTTCCTGCTTAGATCTTCTCCATTGAGGTAAACAATATCAAAGAGGAAGACAGCCAGTGGCACTTCATCCTGGAAAGGGTTGTTGTCATTATCGTCCTGGCCAAACTGCACTATGTTTCCCCTGATTATGGATTCCTCCAGATATCCGTATTTCCTTCCCCTCCTTCTGGAAACCTGCTGAAATGAATATATTTCTCCGGTTTCACTGTTATAGGGAACAAGCTCCCCATCAATAATGAAACTTTCAAATGGCAGGGAGGAAAAATACTCACGTATCTCCGGAAACTGATCAGTATTTTCCTCATTTCCCCTGGAAAAAGTCCTTAGCGAGTCACCTTTTTTGTGAACCTGGATCCTGAGGCCATCATATTTGAACTCCAGTGCAGCCCTGCCTCCAAGTTTTTCCAGTATGGAGTCCATGGATTGCAGTCTTTCTGCCAGCATTACCTTCATGGGGATTAGGGGGACTGGTCCGGAATATATGTCATCTCTGCCTGATGCAAGCACCTGATAAAGGTAAAACACATCCGGATGAAAATTGTAGATCTCCTCCACCTTGGACTGCTCAAGTTCCGGCCTTAATGCAAGCCTCAGGGCTGATAATATGGTGAAATCAGATGCCCCCAGTCTCATCCTTCCACTGGCAATCCTGATGATGTACCTGGATTCAAGGCTGTTTGCACGCAGGAGCATGCTTGTAAGGATCTTCTCCTTTTCAGAAGCGGTTCCTGCACCCTTTATTTTTGATATCCTGGTTAGTGTGGAGTGAACTTCACCAACTCCCAGTGGTTCTGTAAAGAAAGTTGTCTGCTTGACTTTCTTTGAAAACTTCTCAGCCACATCTCCCAGATCCCCGGATCTGGAATATTCCTTCATGATGTCCTGCGCTGAAGACCCGGTTATTTGGGAAATTACCTTCACGATGGTACTTTCAGCAATACCAGTCTCCATGGATAGAAAATCAGGTGCAAGCTTCCCCTGGGAAAGGTAGAGTGAAGCGGCTATATCTTCACCGCTTTCCAGTATTATTTCCTTCAGTACCTCCACCAGTTCAGTCCTTTTTGAAATGGATTCCATCCTGAAGAACTGTGCACATAGCGCACTGAAAAGCATAAATCAGCATGATCTGAAGCAATTAAAGCTTTTTCAAGAATTTTTCCTGATGAAATTTGTTTAACTGGAATTTTTATTTTCCCATAATAGCTTAATCCACTGTATCCGGCGCTATAAAAAGTTTATAATTAAAACGCTATACCTAGCTATGGAACTTAGGAGGAAATTATATGCCTGAGGACTACGAAACTGTAGAGTCTGATGTTTTAGTAATAGGTGCTGGAGGCGCCGGAATGCGTGCTTCCATTGCAGTGAACGATGCTGGCCTCAATGTGGTCATGGTTACAAAGTCTTTGCTTGGTAAAGCCCACACTGTTATGGCAGAGGGTGGAATTGCAGCATCGCTGGGAAATGTTGACCCTAAAGATAACTGGACAGTCCATTATGGCGATATCATAGAAGAGGGAGTTTATATCTCCAGCTGGAAAATGGCGGAGATTCTTGCAAAGGAGGCCCCGGAGAGGGT
>JAKAWY010000020.1:0-11760 GCA_021816745.1 Thermoplasmata archaeon | reverse complement strand
ATAAAGCACAAGCTTCCGGCAATGTACCAGCAGTTCATGGAATTTGCAGGCGTCGACATAACCAAGGAAAAGATGGAGGTTGCCCCCACTGTTCATTACATGATGGGTGGAATTGAAGTTGAACCGGAAACTGAGAGAACCAATGTTGTTAACCTGTTTTCTGCAGGAGAGGTTGCCTCAGGGTTGCATGGAGCGAACAGGCTTGGAGGAAATTCACTTTCTGACATACTGGTATTTGGAAAGATTGCTGGTGAGAGCGCTGCCGGTTATGCAAAGGATGCTTCCCCGTCAAAGATCACCAAGAAAAGAATAGATCAGGAGATCAAATACATAAAATCATTCTTCAGGGAAGATGGAAAGAATCCATACGATCTCATAGACAAACTCACCACATGCATGAGTGAAAATGTTGGAATCGTCAGGGATGCTGAACATCTACAGAAGGCAGTGGAAATTATTGAAGAACTTAAAAAAGAATCCACAGAAGTAGGTACTGTGGGAATGATGAAATACAACCACGGACTGCTTGGATGCCTCGAACTTGCAAACATGCTGATATCATGTGAAGCTATCACCAAATGCGCCATTATGAGGGAAGAGAGCAGGGGTGCTCACACCAGATCAGATTTCCCCAAGAGAAACAAAGACTGGAAGAAAAATATCATCACATCGATGGGCGATGATGGAAAGATGATGTTTGAAATCAAGAAAGTTGAGGAAATGCCTGATGAATACAGGAACTATGTTAAGCCGGAGGTGTATGAATAATGCCTGAGAGGGAAATTGACCTTAAGATAAGAAGATTTGATCCTGAGAAAGATGAAAGCCCCAGTATGCAGGAATACAAGGTTCCATACGTGGAGGGAATGATGGTGCTGGATGCAGTAAGATATGTGCAGGAACGCATTGATCCAACCCTTTCCATCAGGTGGAACTGTAAGGCTGCAAAATGTGGATCATGTTCTGCAGAAATCAATGGACAGCCAAAACTAATGTGCAAAACCAGAGTGGATTCCATAGGTGACAGGATATCTGTTTCACCCATGGCTGCTTACCCACTGATCAAGGATCTGGTTACTGACGTATCAAAGAACTGGGAGATAACAAGAAAAATTCCTATGTTCAAACCCAGGGAGAATATGGAAGTGCCATGGAGAACAAATGCCAAGGACGTGGAAAGATCCAAAGAGTTCAAGAAATGCATTGAGTGCGGACTTTGCATGGACGTATGCCATGTTGTAAGGGAACACTATACCCCATACTTCGGGCCTATGCACATTGTAAAGGCAGCATCATGGGACATGCATCCACTGGACAGCCTTGACAGATCAAAGTTCCTGAACAAGGAAGGTGGCCTGGGATACTGCAACATAACCAAATGCTGTACCGACGTCTGCCCAGAGCACATTCATATAACTGACAATGCCATAATCCAGGAAAAGGAGAGGGCCATTGACAGGCAGTATGATCCCATAGCAATGCTGATTAAAGGAATAAGGAAGAAAGAAAAGGTGGTGAACTGATGGCATTTAGCACAAAAGAAGAAAAAGAAAACACCCTGCATAAGGTTTCGAAATTCCCAAGGGAATTTGGCGAATTGAGATTCTGGTCCTTCGTATTTCTGGCACTCATAGCCGTTTACCTGATGTATGAATATGCCATGACTTCACCCGTCCAGGGTTTGACAGATCCGTTCTATTCCCCCACATTCCTAGTGCTGCCACTGGTGGCAGGATTCAGGGCCACCTGCTATGCATACAGGAAAGACTATCACAGGCATCTGTTCAGGCATCCTGTGGCATGCGGAGTCCCGGATTTCAATAATGCAAAGAATGCTGATTTCCCCGGAGAGAAAGTTGGAAGATCATACACTGGTGAAACAGGCATATTCAGGCTGGAAAACCTCCACAGATATTTCTGGTACACAGCAGTCCTGATCCTTCCATTCTTTTACTACGATCTTTACCTTGCAATGTCCTACAACGGAGAATTCACTCTGGGAGTGCTTCTTCTCATACTGAACACCTTATGGGTTACCCTCTATACATTTTCCTGCCACTTTTTCAGGCATGCAGCAGGGGGAAACGTGGACTGCTACAGTTGCCCGGTTAACAAGAAGAGCTACAGGAGATCCATATTCAATGCCATATCCAACCTTAACCACCGCCATGAGATGTTTGCCTGGATAAGTCTTGGATCCTTCTTCCTGGTAGATCTGTACATAAGAGGAGTGGCTGCAGGACTGCCCATTAATATCCTGCTCTTCAGGTTGTGATTGAAATGAGGAAAATATTGGATTCAAAATACCGATACCCCCTGTTTTTCCTGGGCATTTTCATCATGGAACTGGGAGGACTCTTTTATAAATTTGTAACACAGAACGTGACCGATGTGGAATACTTCGTAATCCCCGGATTCCTGATATTCCTCATATCCCTGGCCACCCCATAATTTTTTTTATACCCTTAATATTTATACTATTTTTGAATCTGTTTACCTGAATGAGTTTTACTTTCAAAGACAGCATCTCGCTGACCATATTCGGTTCATCCCACGGGGAATTGGTAGGATGCACCCTAAGTGGGCTGCCCTCAGGGATTAAAATTGAACAGGGTTTCGTGGATAAATGGATGGAACGCAGGGCCCCTGGAAAGTCCCCGCTCACTTCACAGAGAAAAGAAAAGGATCAGGCAAGGATTGTATCTGGCCTCAGGGAAGGATATACAGACGGAGGTGCCATAACCATACTGATTTCCAATGAAGACACGATCTCCAGCCATTATGATGATCTTAAGGAGAATCCCAGGCCCGGGCATGGTGATCTTGGTCTCTTCCTGAAGTATGGGGAACACCGGAATTATGCTGGCGGAGGATTCCTCTCCGGAAGAATGACTGCACCGCTGGTTGCTGCTGGCTCAATTGCCCTGCAGATACTGGAAATGAAAGGTTTCAGGTTTTCCACATATCTTGAGAGCCTGGGAACTGTTAATTCCGGAATAACTGAATTTATGGATGAAAATTCAATCTACAGGCATGAAACCAGGATTCCCAATGACAGTAAAGATGAAGAAGCAAGGAATCACCTGAAAAACATTGCCTCTGAAGGCGACAGCACCGGTGGGATTATAGGAACCCACCTTGAAAATATCCCTGCAGGCCTGGGGGAGCCATTCTTTGATTCCATGGAATCCATCCTTTCCCACCTTCTGTTCTCCATACCAGGAGTGAAAGGGGTTGAATTTGGTGCAGGTTTCTCAATGTCTTCCATGAAGGGAAGCGAAGCAAATGACGTATTCCGGTTCAAAGAGGGAAAATATTACTCAGACACAAATATGAACGGCGGTATACTTGGGGGAATTTCCTATGGGAATCCCCTGTACTTCAGGACGGCGATGAAACCTACATCCTCCATCAGAAAGGAGCAGACCACTGTCAATCTTTCAACCCATAAGGAAAGCAACATTGTGGTTAAAGGAAGGCATGATCCCTGCATAGCTATCAGGGCTGTACCTGTGGTCAATTGCGTAACTGCCATAGGCATCCTGGATCTTTATCTGAGAGCAGGTTTTTCTGTCAGATAAATGGTATTTTTAACACAATTCCTGTAAGAGACAGAGCCAGCGGAATAAAAAACGTAAGGAATACCGTCACCACGGCATAATATTTGGCCCTCCTCAGGGATACAAACACTGTATCCATCAGGTGCTGGTACGTGTTTTTGTTTCCTGTGGATACCTCTGCAGATGTCCTGCAGGAGTATGCAGAAAATTCTTTCACTGCGGATTTTGCCTGCACAATTAGAGATTCTACCTGATCAATCACAGACTCTTCTCTGGAATCCAGCGGGTTCATGTCAATGGTTCCTGAATTTACCACGTGGTTATCAGTAGTGTAAAGGGAAAGTGATCTGCAATGCTTCATGGCCCTTTTCCTGATGAGCTCCTCCATCTCTCTTGTAACGTTGTTGGAATCCGTGAGAATGATGCAATCGTATTCACCCTCTTTTTCAAGTACAAGAACCTGGATACCCATTCCAGCTACAAATTTCATGCCCTGTGGTTTTCCGCTGGAGAACCCTGCATTGATTTTCCCTGAAGGAATTCCCTTTTCTATTAATTCCACCACCACATCCTGGTAAGGAGTAAGATCCTCCAGCTCCCTTGCCCCGCGGACAAAAGAGTTCTGACCATCCACTATGAAGGCATGGACCCCTGTTTTTTCTTCAATGTACCGGGCCAGTCTCTGCCCCTCCTCATAAAGGATGTCATCAAAGGAGGTGTCTGCAGGATTAAATGCCACCATGGCAGTGTTTCCAATCCTGAATACATCTATTCTTACACCTGAGACCACCATGGAATGTATTCCAGAATATCCTTCAACGCTTTCGGCAGATTGCGAAAAAGACGTAAGTGCCTCTCCCAGTTTCATGATGTCGTCCTCACCGGCACAGTTATCACTGTTGGTGGTGGCAGTGTGAAAAACCATGGGCTCTCCATGTGTTCCCGAAACGTATTTTGTAATCCTTTCAGGAAGATCGCTGGAGCCAACTGTTCCAAAGGGGCCAGGGTGGATGTACGGAAAAATCATGGAGAATAATGGTTTTTTATTTTCGTCCCTGAAAATCAGCGAATTGATTCCTGTTACCCTTTTGTTTTTGTAGACAGCCTTGAAAAATCTGTCCCCGCTCTCATAATATTTGTTTCCATGTATTCCATACAGGAAGAACTTTATCAGATCCCTGGGCTCAGTATTGAATTCCTCCCTGAACTTTTTAGTGGATCCGGTGACAAAAATATAGCCAAGCCATGAAGATATCAGGGTATAGATTATGCTTTCACCTGCAGCCACATACTTTCCGCTGAAGAGATAAAGCGGGATAAAAGACAGGCTTAAGGTGTTGGAAAGCGCATAATTTGCAGCCATACTGTCTGATAGGTAAACATAGAATACCAGGAACCTGAAGAACGTGGTAAACGAGAGGGAAATGGCAACATTCTGTATACCAAGGGTAGGGAGAAGAATTTGAAGTACGGAATATATGATGTAAAACATCACCAGGGTAAGTGCCAGAAGGAACAGATTTTTCCTCAGATTCAGCTTGGATTCAGAAAGAACAGAAGCGATCTGATCCATGGCCAGGGTCAGGCTTGAAGGAACCAGGATAAACAATACGGCATGCAGTATCAGTGGCTTAGAGAAATACTGTATTAAAAACAGAATTAAAATGATGGAAATAGAAACCTCAATGCCCGGGGCCCTCTTGATATACTTTGTGAGATCTGCAAACGTTCTTTCCATTGTGGTAACATATAAAACTGTTAGATTTAACTATTTTGAGCCAGAGCTTTTCTAAAAAGCAGGAATACTGAATATCATATGGAATATTTTCAGTTTAACTCGTTTTATGATTTATGAAACCGGGAGCATCTGGTATCTTTCATACCCTGAAACCACGCGGATATATTTTCCGAAGAAATTGTCAGGCAACCCGTCCACATCGTACCTGAGTACACTGATGTTCTTCAGTTTTGCAGGTGGGCACATAATTATTATATTGTCCTTACCGGCCTTCATTATTAAATCCAGGGTTATTTGCCTGTTTCCCCTTCCAAGAAAATATCCACTGCCAGCATACGGAGAAACCACGATCTTTATCCCTGCATCGTCTCCTATATATTTACCAAAATCCTCAGGAAAAGCATTTTCCTTGAGAATCTTCCCATCCTTGACTATATCTATATTGAATGGGGATGTCCTGTGGCCAATTCTTTCCATTAACTCCTTGCATGTACCTCCTGTGCCGATGATGTAATAGGAATTGTCCATGTTTTCCAGCACAAATTCCACCACAGATGAGGAGTCCCAGACACCTTCTGTCACCTTTGGATCTGTCGGGGTGTCAACATATATGGTCTTTAGTTTGCCATATTTCTTCAGGCTGAATTCCCCTGTTTTCAGCATTATCTCTTCATTAGAATCCTCTACCACCGCTTCTCCCACTGTATAAATTCCATCATTGAGAAATGCATTGGCTCTTTCTGCAGCGTCTTCAGGATCTTCCGCATGGATAGATCCATACATTTTCATGCCTGCAGGTATGCCTATCACTGGAACGTCAGGTGCTGCCTCCAGTACATCTCTGGAAGTACCATCTCCTCCGGCAAAAACAAGAAGATCTATTTTACCCCTTGACTTTTCTATGAATTTAATAGTGTCCTGAGAAGTGGTAACGGTTCCGGAAGGAGTATAGACAACCTCAATATTCTCAAAACCCTCTTCCCTGAGAACATTTTCTCCCATATTGCCTCCTGCAGTGATCACCCTGGTATCCCTGTCCACAGGGTCAAGGAATTGGGCAGCCCTCCTTGCGGAATAATCTGAATGGGTTGATGGGTTTGTATCAGATCCATTTATGCCGGTGTATAATCCGGAACCTGAAATAGGGTTAACCATAAATCCCAAGACTTTCATCCTAATTCCTTATAATCAGCATTGATCCATTATATGTTAAGTTATATATGGCCACTACCACCGGGTATTGAAGAGGGCTGTTGAAAACAATTGTAAAATTGAGGATGGATAAAACATTGTCTGATGCTATAAATTCCACTGGAAATAACTGGCTTCCCATAAGGCTTAGCTTGGCTGACTGGTTCCCTGTTCCTTCGTAGCTGATGTTGCATTGCAGTCCATTTGGTGCGCTTATAAACACATTCTCTGACAGGTTCGTTGTAGAAGTTGAAAAGGAGATGAATGATATTTTTCTCTGATTTCCTATATTTACTGAAGAATAGGTTGCTACATTGACAAATACGTTGCTGCTGTTGGAAATTTTCAAAACCGTGAAATGAACCGTGTTAAAATTGCTGTTGATGTAGACCTGGAAAGGGATCCTTGTAAATCCCACGGGGAGTTTTGAAACATTCATGGATATATAATAAATGGCGCTATGGCTGGGAGAAATAAATCCTGAAGTGGATTTTACACTAAAAGGCAATGATATATTTGAAGAAAAAGCCGGATCCACAGTGATCTGTCCATTGTTTATTACGAAGATTGAGAAATTGGCATAAGAGGAATTCCCACTCATTACTACCGCTGAAGAAACAACAGCGTTAGTTTCTATGCTCGGCAGGGCCGAATGTACCGGGAATGGTATGGCCCCCACCACCATGATAAGAAGTGTTATGATAATTATAAAAAAGTTTCCTCTTTTCATTAATGTTATCCCGGATTCGTAAGGCTGCTGGGGATCTATTCCAACCAGAAGTACCATAATTGGGAGAATGAACCAGGAAGGAAATGTAAGGTCGATCACTATCATTATGGTAAGAAACACGTATGAGATATTCTTCTGGACTGACGTCCTGATACCTGAAAAGACGCTCCCGCCATCCAGCATCCCTATGGGAAAAGCATTGAAAGAAGTAAAGAGAAGTCCGCTCCATCCAGCCAGTGCCATGGGATCAAGGGCTCCAGTGGCAGGGAGAAAATTTCCCAGTGTTGCCTGGAAAAACAGAGGAAGGTTCACCACACTTATTGAACTGTTGGGACCCTCAATGGTTCCTGTGTATACAGAGACACCGAGGAATCCCATGGAAAGGAAAAAAATCGAGATCACAATGCCGAAGATTATGGAAAAAAAACCAGAATAAACCTGATCTTTATGGGTTTTATATGGTTCACCCGGAGCATTAATTATTCCCATGGAACCCATGAGAATCGGGTTGGGTATGAGAATTGGAAGACTGTACTCCAATCCACTTTTTTTTCTTATGATATATTTTGGTATTTCTCTGGATACAATAATGAGAATCATGGGAATGACAAAATATCCCATCGCCAATGCTAGCTGCAGTGGGAAACTGTCTTCCTTGTAATATGTCATGGAGTATGTGGCACCCACATACGATATGGATAGAAACGTGAGCAGAAGCAATAAAATTTTGATCCTGGACATCTTCTTGTTGCTCATCTTCCTGGTTACCAGAATTTCAAGCATTCCATTGTTGTATAATGAGAGATTCAGCCTTGCAAGTTTCTGGAAAAGAGTGTTGAACTTCTCCTGGTTAAATGAATCGGGAGATATACGATAAATAATCAGGGGCCCTTCCAGGTCCGTGGACTCAATCCTGAAAACTGTTTTCACTATATCAGTGATCGTGTCCTTCTCTGCATTGCTAAAATCTTCTGTCATAGAACTTTATACGAATGTAAAAACGCTTTTATTAATCTTTCAGATTTATTCCCTTTAATGAACCTCTGATTACTTTCCCACTCTTTTCAGGTTCACTTCCATAAATGGCCCTGTAAATCTTAAGGTTGCTTTCAGCGTTTACCCCTGCCAATGTAATTCCCTCGGCGGTTCTTATGACACAGTTCATGCCTTCTTTCATTGCAAGCGGGATTATTTCCTTCACCTCTTCCTCACTGGATTCAACCAGTACAAAATCCATGCCATTCCTGGACATCCTCTTTCCCTTCTCAAGAAGAACTGATGCCTTTTCCTTTCTAAGCCGTGAGACTTCCTCCCTGAGGGAAAGAAGTTCTGATGTATTTCTACGGACTTTTTCCACCACATCTTCAGTGGATCTGGTTTCATTGCTGATGGCATCCAGATCCTTCTGGATTTTCTGCACGTACCTCAGGGCTGCAGGCCCCGCAGTGAAGGTAATTCTCTGGATTCCCTCCTGTATGCTCTCTGATGAGATTATCTTGATAAAGCCGATTTCACCCGTGGATGATAAGTGTGTGCCTCCGCATCCCTCTGCATCAACTCCATCAATCTCCACCACCCTCAGTGTGCTGGAAAGAGGGACTCCCCCTTCAAAAAGCCTGAATCCATATTTTCCTATGGCCATGTTCCATTCAAGGTTCCTTACTGTGACTTTCCTGTTCTCCAGTATCCTGGCCATAGACTGAATCTCCACATTCTGAATGGCCTCTGGATCAAGTTTACCGGATATGGTCACATCTATCCTGGAAGAATCATAATTCTTCTGTGCCCCTGACTGCCATACCTCATCTCCAAAGATTGCTCTGAGTGTACCAAGAAGCAGGTGAGTGGCAGTATGATGTATCATTAGCTGCCGCCTTCTCTCCATGTCCACATGGCCCATGATTCTGCTCCCCTTATCCAGGTGTCCGTCCAGTACATGGTATATGGTCTTGCCCTGCCTGTACACATCTTTTACCGAAAACTTCTTTGAACCCAGTGAGAAGTACCCATAATCATAGGGCTGGCCCCCTCCTGTGGGATAGAAGGCAGTCTGGTTTGTTACAATGATGTTGTCTTGAGAATCCATCACAATGGCTGTGAATTCCATCATGGAAGGATCATCATAATAGAGTGTCCTGGTTTCATATGTGCTAAAGGAGTTTGGTGTTTTTTTATCCACTTCCTTCTCCTTTTTTTCATGCATTTCCACCACTTTTTTGTGGAAATCATGTGGTATCTCAATTTTTAACCCACGAGACTGTGCAGCTTTCTGAATTGCATCCGGAACCATTCCGTAAGAATCGTAGAGAACCATCATATCCTCCATGGAAATTGAACCTTTTTTCTTGATTACCCTGTCTATCTCTTCCTGGCCCCTGATTCCTGATTTGCCGTATTTTTCAAGTTCCATCCCGATGATTTTCTCAGCGAATTCGTGGGGGAATCCATCCACTATATTTGCAAGATGCTTCTCCTGAAGCTTTAGTATATCCATCAGATTTCCATTATACTGTATCTTCTCAATAGCACGGAATGATCTTCTTAAAAGCATTCTCAGCAGATATCCCACCTTGACATTGCTGGGTATCACATAATCCCTGAACATGTGGATTATGGATCTTGCATGATCTCCCAGAATGTATGCCTGCCTGATGATATCTACCTCTTCCCAGTCTATGTTTCCGGATAATTCCCCTTTTTCCCTGAGATCCGCTTCAATCTTCAGTGGGAGTTCGTCCGGGTTGGCAGAGTATATTTCTGTAATTTCTCCAAGCATATGCCTGCTCAGTATACCATGTGGAGAATTTTTCAGGATATGATCAATAACATCACCGTAAAGGGAATCGTAGACAGTGGGAGCACCTGTGGTTATCCAGCTCATCCTCTCCAGCCCGTAACCAGTATCCACAATCCTCATCTCCATTTTTGAATACCTGTTTCCCTCGATCTCAAACTCCCCCTCGGGATTCTCTTTCATATCCATGAAAACCAGAGTGGCCACTTCTAATCCTCTTACAAATACCTCCATGGCATTTCCTGCATTTCCTCCTCCGGACCATGGGTTTTCCTTGTAAGTGATCTCTTCCGGCTTAATGCCCATGGACCGTGTATAAAATCCATGGCACCTTTCCAGTGTGCCTTCCTTCCAGTATATCTCTTCTCCTTCCCTGTTGAAGGAATCATGGCATAACATTTCAAAGGATGTGAGATGCCTTCCGGATACCCCCACACTGTCCAGATCATTCATTCTGATGGAGGGTTGGGACATAACAAGGGGATTTCCCGGTGGTTTAACGATTCCAGATGTGACATGCGGCTGGAAATCATAAATGGATGCATTCACAAGAAGGACGTCATCCCTCCATCTGGGAACCACTGGATATGGCTTTACCAGGGTGTGATCCTTGTGAAAATAATCAAAGAATGAAGATCTGACATCGTCTATGGACAATGGGCCTTTCCCAGCCGGGTTTCCAATGAAGCTGTATGAGTCACATGGAGGATCCCCGCATGTCTTTCTCCCTGGATCCAGTGTCCAGAAGTATTTATGGCATTTCTGGCACTTCTTCCTCATGAAACCATTGTCCCTGAAAAATGAAAGGTTGAATTCTGATCCTGTCTCAGCCTGTGACATAGAACGGATATAATTGTTACAGACATAAACCTTATTTATGGCTTGAATAAATTAAACAGGAGATCAGAGCATAGAGTTACGCATTACAATGCAAAAGTGGCCACGATGGAAGTTGGATATATTGATGGTTTCAAGTATTGAAACACCCTTGTGAGCCTTTAGGATTGCGGTCTGCTCCCTGAGTATTATCTCAGGATTTCTTGACGAATCAATGGAGATCGCTTTCAGCATCAGAATTGCATAATTCCATCCGGGAAACGCATCCATATTGCTCATGAGTATGCCTGACTGATCCTTCTGTGATATATCCTGGTATATGATCTCAGGATTCCTTTCTATGAATATTCCGTAAGAAGAGGGATTCCTGGCTGATGAAAGCACCGGATAAATATTTCTCCTTTCCCTGGAAAGATCCAGCAGTTTGGAAAAGGGTTCAGCAGAAACCTCCACTGCAAAAATCATGCCTTCATTGCATATATCAGAAACATGGCTTACTGTGGTTCCTGATGAGGCCCCAAGGTAGAGCACGGATGAATCTTCCTGGAAAGGAAAATTACGCATTCCGTTTTTGATGGCTGCAGAAAGTTTGCTTCTCTTTGGTTCCCACGTCCTCAGATCATGCTTTCCGCTCCTGGAAAGCTTTTCCCCGTATACAGGTTTTGGAAAATCCGTCACGGTGTAGAGCCTACCCTTCTGGTTAAGAATTCGACCTGAACGAATGGAGAATTTATCCATCTGTTAACTCCCCGAAAAGTTCCCTGAAGCCCGGATCATCTGAAGTGATGAAGAATATGCTGGAATCCCCGACCTCTATCCTGTATTTGATCGTGGCCCTCTTTTCACTACCTCCATGGATAAGAAACATGAAATCCTGATCCATGAGTTCCTCCCATGTTCCAGGTTCAGG
>JAKAWY010000086.1 GCA_021816745.1 Thermoplasmata archaeon | reverse complement strand
GCACTGCGCCTGAAAGTGGAACTTATGGAATGATACCGCCTCAGTATTTTGGCGGGAACATGGATACAAAAATACTGGGTGCCGGATCTTCCCTGTTTCTTCCAGTCAATGTGGACGGTGGCCTGGTATCTTTCGGTGATCCACATGGCAGCCAGGGTGACGGGGAAATCTGTGGAACAGCCATAGAGACAACTGCCACTGCAAAGGTAAAGTTTTCCTTCACTGAAAGCCCGCTGAAGATGCCAAGGATCATATCAAAAGAGCACAGGGAGGGTGAAATATACTCCTCCTCAGGAATCTCCGGAGATCTGCATTCAGCAGCTGAAAATGCGGTTCTTGATATGATTGAATACCTGGAAAGCATGAACCTGTCCGGTGAAGAAGCATATATTCTCCTGAGCGTAACTGGGAATCTTTCCATAAGGGAAATCGTAGACGAACCCAATTATGTGGTAACCATGTCAGTTCCAATGGATATTATTCGCCAGCTGAAATGAGCTTCCTCATGGATTTTATCTCCTTTCCCACAGAAGCAATTCCGAACCCTAGAATTAGGTAATATACTGTGAGCAGGATGACAAAAACGTAGAAAAGCAAGCTGGTGATATTGAAATTCAGGGTAAAGGAAAGAGATTCAAGGTAAAAAATAATGAAGAAGTAAAAAACCAGTGAAGATGCATAAATCAGCTTATGGTGGACAAAAGACTGTTTAACTGTCCATTTTCCTGTGTCAAGCCATGTTTTTCTCCTGTATCTCATGGCAGCCAGGATGATGATCCCTGAAACCAGGAAAGGAAATATTATTTCAGTGAAAACCAATAAATTATCAAGTTTCCAGAACATTGCCAGCACATAAAAGAGAATCAGTGAATAGGAAAAAGTCACCAGGATGAAAAGCCAGGATAACCTGCTCCTGGAAAATAGCCTCAGGCTGATATAAAGTGATATGAACGGGAAAAAAATGGCAAATATTCCCATTATGTAGTTGAATCCTCTATTCACTAAACTTTTCGTGGCAGTGGATTGCTTTATTATTTTTAATGATTCCACTTTCATGCGGTCTTGCATTCCGGTTGATAAGACTTTTCAACATCCTTGTGATTTTATTAACACATTTTTCCTGGATTTGAATCTAAAATTGAAGTGTGTGACTGGATTGGGGAATGTTGATTATTTTTATCTGATGTTCTTAAGAAATTTAAACTTAATTGCAGCAATGCAGATTGAACAAAGTTTATGTATAATCTTATCTATTACTTTTTATGGAAATTATGAGGCTAAATCCACAAAACAGGAAAATCATTGCAATAATCATTGCAATAGCAATGGTCTCAACCTCTATGTTCATTGTAATAAATATTATAGAAAAAGGCAACCAGCCTCATTTATCTTCGACTGTACCCGGTCCTTCTTCACCACCGGTACAATCTTCCCCTTCATATCTCTCAAATATAACTGTAAAGATGAACGTTTCACCTTCAATTGTCAATTCTTCCTCAACCAATACATCTCTATCCAGTATGACAGTTTCTCCGTCATTTACAAATACTTTTACCGGGGCCGTTGTTGAACTGTTTGCATCACCCTCCTACCCAAAACAGGCCATGAACGATACTAATACTTCATTTTACAGGACAAACACTTCCAACCCTTTGACTGTGACATACGTAAACCTTACCTGGAATGCCACTTTCAAACTGCCCAATACCATATACAACGTAACAAAAACATGGAAGCACTCCTTTGGAACATCAGGGGCAGACACATCCATGATCATTGATATAACGTATTTCACAAAATCACAATCTGCCAATACCACCGTGTTTTATTATTCAGGTGCAGTTTCATACAATCCATTCCTTATGAATTCCGGTTACACCATGGATATCATGAAGCATCCATATGCAAGCCTGCTCCCCAGCACTAAAGCACCAGTTGTTAACATCACAGGCAATGAAACCATATATCCCGGATTCCTGAACGCCTCATCAACACCATCCACAGCTTCACCGGACTATATCCCTCCACCCGGTGGTGGCAGTTGCAAAACATACTGGGGATGGGCTGTTGTACAAAAAGATTATTTCCTTAATGCCCCGATACCGCTTGTGTATGTGAACGATTCTGCAGCTGAACCTAATGTAACTTTAGCATATACACTAAACCTAGGGGTATCAAGTATTCAAACCGGCTTTACCCTGTCAACAGAATACTTGAATTTGTCAGGCAACACTACTGTCATGGGAAACACGCCTACCTATTCATCTCCAGATGGATATACTGGTAGTGCTGCATCTGGTGCAAAAAGTAACCCGATTATAGTAAGAGACTCCTTGCTGGGATTTTACGGCAACATGTCAGTTACCAAGTACAGATATGAAGAATTTGCACTTGCCGGGCCAAACGCGGGTAAGGTTATAGCTCTAACCAACAACTATTCAGTATCCATGGAGATAGATTCTTTAAACCATAATGGAAGCTTTTTTACTCCATTTCAAATGCTCCTCGGAAACCAGACAGCTTCAAGATACAATTTATCAAGCTTTGTCAACCTTTCATTACAGAAAAGGTTTGCAGTTGCCTTCGGAACACTATTCACCGGTGATTCACTGCAGAGAACGTTCAGTGGGAGTGGTGTATACAAAGGAAACCTTACTGACGTATCTATCTTTAATGGAGGAAGTGGATTGGCATGGTCCCAAATATACAGTGGATTGACAGTGTATTCTCCAAACAGCAAGTATTTTAGCACGCTTGATTCGTACTTGAGCATTGCAATTGCCGTTGCTGGAGTTGCACTCGCTTTAATTGCAGTGCCATATTCCGATGCGGCCTCAGTGCCTGCCATAATAGTATCCCTTCTTGGTCTTGCTCTTGCAGTATGTTCATTCAACACAGCTATAATTTCAATCCAAAGCACTGTATCCATTTATTTTCTGACTATTGCTGATACTGGTTCTAATAATGCCACGTTACAATATTTCTTCATTACCGATGCAGTACGAATAGGAAATAGTTATTTGAATGTACCAACCGCCTATTTTATCACAAAATAATTTTCTTGCATCATACAAAATTATTAAATTTTTATAATTCATTCTTGTCAATAAGTTACACATCTCATCGAAAACATTTCCCATTGTTCATTCACCGCCAGCTTTTTTATTTGTTCTTCCACAAGTAAACGAATTCACATCACTTCACGCATGTTTCTGCTGCATCAATGCGATATCGGAAAGACATCATGGAGTAGAATCTCATTATTCTTGAATCCCTGCATAAATCCTTCTTTCAGCATTGTAGAGGGTAAAAATAGTGTGTTAATAGTCATCTGTAATTTACAGATTAAACTAAAAAATTCTAAAAATGCAACTATTTTTCCTGATATCAGTAATTAATACCCGGGAATTAGTAAACCCGTATTTTTGCAGTCATACGTAAAGATTAATTACATTCAGATTATAGATCA
>JAKAWY010000019.1 GCA_021816745.1 Thermoplasmata archaeon | reverse complement strand
TGCAATTCTTTTAATCGTTAATTCTTATATGCCCTCATGAAACTTGTGGAGTGTGTTCCAAACTTCAGCGAGGGAAGAGATGCAGAAAAAGTAGGCATGATTGTGGATGCCATAAGGAGCGTCAGCGGTGTCAAGATTCTGGACACCGAGATGGATTCCAGCCACAACAGAAGCGTTGTAACATTTACATGTTCTCCTGAAATCGCAGTAGAGGCTGCATTCAGGGGAATCAGGAGAGCATCTGAACTTATTGACATGAATACGCATACAGGGGAACACCCAAGATTTGGGGCCTCTGATGTGATTCCGTTTATTCCCGTCACTGATGTGACCCTTAAGGAATGCGTGAATCTCGCAGTGGAACTTGGTGAAAGAGTGGGAAAAGAACTGGGAATCCCTGTATTTCTATATGGAGAGGCAGCAAGAATTGAATGGAGAAAGGGACTGGAAAACATCAGATCGAAGAATTTCCAGTTTGAGCAGATCAGGGAAAGCATAAAGGATGAAAAATATGCACCAGATTTTGGTCCAAAGGAAGTGGGAAAAGCAGGGGCCTCAATAATCGGGGCCAGGGATTTTCTCATTGCATTCAACGTGAATCTCAGGACTCAGGATATGGAGACTGGAAAAAAGATTGCAAAGGCACTGAGATCAAAGGATGGCGGCCTCACCTTCGTAAAGGCACTGGCCTTTTTCCTGGAAGATAAAAAATGTGTACAGGTATCCATGAACCTGACCAATTTCAAGAAAACCCCAATTCACAGGGCATATGAACTGGTAAAAATGGAGGCCGCATCCTACGGTGTGGATGTCATGGAATCTGAACTCATTGGGCTCATACCCATGGATGCCATGGCAGATGCCTTAAGATTCTATATGAGGATGCATGCATTTTCTACTGCACAGGTTTTTGAAAAGAAGGTGTGGGAGTAATGGACTACAATAAATTCATGCTGGATCTTGCTTCAGAATCACCTGCACCAGGTGGAGGCTCGGCCAGTGCCATGGCTGGAATAGTTTCTGCTTCCCTGGTTTCCATGGTGGCAAATCTCACACTGGGAAAGAAGGGATATGAATCAGTGGAAGGGACCATGAAGGATATTGTGAATGAATCAAACACCATAATCCAAAGGCTTGAGGAACTCATGAAAGAGGATACAGATGCATTTCTTTCCATGATGAACGCCATGAAGCTGCCAAAGGGAACACAGGAGGAGAAGGATTTCAGGAAAAAGGAGATGGAGAGGACCATGAAACTGGCTATTGGAACGCCATGGAAAATAGCGGTATCATGCCACAGAATCCTCAGGCTTGGTTCCATCCTTGCACGAATTGGAAACAAGAATGCAGTCACAGATGCAGGCGCTTCCATGAACCTGGCCTATGCGGCCCTGGAATCTTCACTTCTTAATGTCAGGATTAATCTTTCATACATGAAGAACGAAGAATATACCAGGGAGGAGAGGATGAAACTCAGGTTTTTCATGGAGGATGCAGGCTCAATTTACAGGCAGGGAAAGGAAAGTGTGCAGAAGGTCATGGGGGCTGAGTAAAGTTGGAAGAGTACCACAAGTCAGCAAGCATTGAGGATATCAGGGATGCTGAAAAATTCCTTGAGGGAAAGATTGAAAAAACTCCCCTGATTCATTCAAGAACACTTTCACAGATGTTTGGCGCACCTATCTACCTGAAGCTGGAGAATTTCCAGAAAACTGGTTCCTTTAAATCCAGGGGTGGCCTGGTGAAACTGTCACATCTCACTGATCAGGAAAAAGCATCAGGTGTCGTAGCCTCCAGTGCCGGAAATCATGCGCAGGGGGTCGCCTATGCAGCCAGGATTAGCGGAGTGGATGCAAAGATTGTGATGCCCACCTACACCATAAGCGCGAAGATCAATGCCGTGAGGCAGTACGGTGCCAATGTGGTACTGATGGGAAACAGTTATGCTGAAGCTTTCGCAGAGGCAAAAAGAATTGCTGAACAGGAGAAAAGATGCTTCATTGACGGTTTTAATGACAGATGGATCATTGCAGGCCAGGGAACCGTGGGAACTGAGATATGCCGTGAACTGCCTGATGTGGGAAATGTCATTGTGCCTGTGGGAGGCGGTGGCCTGATCTCAGGCATTGCAAAGGCCATGAAATCCATTAACCCGGATACTAAGGTATATGGAGTCCAGAGTGAGAAGTGCGATTGCGTAATTCAATACCAGACTGATGGAAAAATAACTGGTTCCAGGGGATTTACCATAGCTGATGGAATTGCAGTCCAAAACCCCGGTGACATTAATCTTCAGATGATATCTGAATATGTGGACAAACTGGTGACAGTGAATGATGAACAGATGGCCTATGCACTGTTCAAGCTTCTTGAGAGGCATAAAATACTGGTGGAAGCCTCAGGTGCTTCTCCCATGGCAGCTCTTATGTCAGGTAAAATAAAACTTGACGGAAAGAAGACTGTGCTGGTGATCTCCGGAGGAAATATTGATCCCCTGCTGCTCTCAAAGATCATATACAGGGCCATGGAAGTGGACCTTGGACTGGTGAGAATACAATGCAAGATTCCTGACAGGCCCGGTTCTTTGCACAAGATAACCTCTGCCATTTCTTCTTCGGGTGCAAACATATTTCATGCGGAGGTGGATAATCTTTCCCAGGACACACCCATTGGATACCAGAGCATAAGGTTCAGCATCAACGTTAGGGACAGGGAGCATCTGGAGATTCTTCTGGATCTTCTAAGGAATGCAGGTTATCCCTTCAGCATTGTCAATGACTGATCAGTTCCTGCTGATGATTGTTACAATATCTTCGTCAGAGAGGGTATAATCCATTCCCACCCTCATTTCATTAATTTTTGAGGAATTGCTTGTCAGCATGGCATACCTGAAGGATTCCATCATTTCCCTGCTGATCTTCCTGCACACTTCCCTTACAGTGGCCCCGGTCTTCAGCACCAGGGGCCTCACAAAATCGATATTGCCGGCCCTGTCCCTCATATAGACCCTAATCAGATCCAGGGACTGGTAGATATTTTCCTTCAGTGATTCTATACCAATCTTTGCAGTGGCTGATACCTTGATGACTTTTCCGTAGGCGTTCATGCTCTCCACCAGTTTTTCATCGTGAGGCATATCCATCTTGTTCACTGCAACCACCGCTGGAAGGAACACCACGTTTCCCCTGAAAAAATCAATAAGATCGTCATCATTGGCAGTTTCCCTGATGTAAATCTCTGCATTAGTGATCTTGAACTGCCTGGCCATCTCCCTGATCCTTTCCTCATCCATATCCACATTCTTGGGCTTCCTCACCCTGATTCCGCCTGTGTTGGTCCTCTTCATGGATATGTTCTTTTTTCTCCTGTTCACCACTATGCCTGCTTTCCTCAGTTCCTCGGTAATCCTGTCCATTCCCTTGCACTGATTGTCAGTAACCAGGACTATGAGGTTGGCAGCCCTGACCATGCTGAGCACTTCCCTTCCCCTTCCGGATCCAAGGGCAGCATTCTCTATAATGCCGGGAAGATCAAGTATCTGTATCTGCGCTCCCTTGTATTTCAGTGTTCCAGGTACAACCCTCAATGTGGTGAACGCAAAATTCCCAACTTCACTTTCGGCACCTGTAAGAACATTCAAAATTGAAGATTTTCCCACGTTTGGAAAGCCCACGAAAGCCACCGTCGCATCACCTGATTTTGGTACAGCAAATCCAGTTCCTCCTGTACCTTTATGCGATTCTGCATCCAACTGCAGCTTGGCCATTTTCGCTTTAAGGATACCTATGTGAGATTCAGTGGCCTTGTTGTATTTGGTCTTCTTGATCTCTTCCTCGATTTCCTTTATCCTTTCCTCAATAGTGGGCAATACTACTGTAATGTTATGGTATAATTCTATATTGCGATCAAATTGAAGATGTAAGGGTAAAATATTCCCGAAAATAATAATGATTCTCTTCTTATATAATGAATCTTCATGAAAGAGCGTTATTTTCCAGCGAATTGTATATTTTGATTCAACAAATTTTTATATATTCACTTAACATTTACTGGATCATGAGGAAGAATGTGGTAATCACTGGTGTTGTGATTTTATTCATAGGCATTGCTCTAATTGCTGCCGGTATTATCATTCTAGAGAAAAGTGCAGGTCTCAGCCTTTCTGAGCAGAATGTCGGCAACGGAAAATGGGTAAAAGCACCGGTTTACGTTAATTCCTCAGATATAGTGGTTATCTCAGCACATACCACCGTGGTTTATCTTATTCCTTTTGCAGATTACAACAGTTCCATTACCCAGTCAGCTGCCAAAGCTGATTCTATTTTGCCAAGCACAAATTCATCAACCACTGGCATAACAAGCCTTTCTTTTACAAACCTCAGCAGTGGAAAATATGCAGCAATTTCATTTTCAAGCAGTGATCCCCAGCTTATAGTGGTAGTAACCAATGGCGCCACACTGTCGACAGCCCTCCTGGTGGTAGCAGGTGGAATTATGTTCTTAGCTGGACTGATTGTGACAATATATGGGTTATTGAAGAAAAACAGGCCTCCAAACATGATTGAAGATATCCCATATTGATCCATTTTTGACGGATTGATCCAAAAATCCCTATTTTTTAATTCGAAAGAAAAATGAAATATTTTTGATTATTTTACTTCAGTGTGAATTCCTTTTTCCTTCTTTCTATTTCAGCACCAAAGTTGCCTTTCAAATCAACACCATGCCCAAAGAAGCCATGAGTCATTTTGGATCCAAGTTTGTGGTAAACCTCTCCAAATGATGCATTGGCCTGTTCATGAGAGAAATTTGGCATTATTCCTTCCGGTGCTACGTTCATTTTCCCATCAAAGGCATAACAGGCGTCAGCCACAAAAGCTCTGTTTTTTTCATCCGTCAGTGCCATTTCATGAATTTTGTGATCTCCAAAAATTCCAATTTTGGTCTGCAACTCCACCGCCTTAAGATTTCCAGGAAGAGACGAACCATTTCCATATGACTTGACTGTCTCCGATGAGCCTCCAAAAGCATCCACCGCAAAATCAGGCACAAAAAGGTTGGTTTTCAGCATAGAGGCCAGTGTCATGGCACCTCTCTTATGGGCAGGCCCCAGACTTATAATCCCAAGACATTTTCCGAAAACTGACAGATCCTCAACCAAATCCGGAGCCATGGGTGGATCCACCAGAACATATCCATCATTTAGCAGCAATATGTGTCCATTCATCATTTCCCCGAATTCTGCATCCGGCACACTCCATGAAAATACGTCCCTGTCAGAAGGCTTAAACATTCAATTCACCAGATTGTGATTGGATAGGTTATACTTAAGAATATTGAATAAAAAAGTAGGGAATCAGTTGATTTTTTTATTTGCCTGAGCACTGTCGTCTGGAAGAGTCATGATTTTGTATGTCATGCTGAAAAATATCCATGTCACAGCAACGGCTATGATGAGTGCATTCTGATACACAGTAACAGAAAGGATGAAAATTATTATGGGTAGGAGGTACAGAACTGTACCCCTGGCAAATTCAGTCCACCTGAACATGTTTTCATCCGAACAGTGAGCTCAGACCGGCCATGGCATCCTCGTCATTGGCCTCTGGTTTTTCCTCTTCCTTTGCCTCTGCCTTCTTTTCCTCAGAAGCGGCTTTACCATGGGAAGGGGCTGCTGCCACTGTGGCCACTGACGCATTCTTAATTGCGTCTTCTATGTTGACCTCTTTAAGGCTAGCCACCAGTGATTTCAGTCTTGCCTCATCCGGGCTGACACCTGCATCTGAAAGCAGTTTCTTCAGTTTGTCCTCATCAATTTCCTTGCCTGCAGCATGAAGCAGCAGGGCACCGTATACATATTCCATTTTCTCTACCTCCTTATCCGAAAAGGGCACCAAACCCTTCTCCAACGTCTTCTTCTTTCTTTTCTTCTACTTGCTCTTCCTTTACCTCGGGCTTGCTCTCATGTGTAGCACCCTCTGATGGCTGGGAATTCATGAATATTATGTCAATCTTTCCCTCTTCCACAAAGTTGGCTGCTATGGCGAGAGCTTCGGCCTCCATCCTTGCCTTTACAACAAGATCCGGGACTATTTCCTTTACCATGAAGGTCGCGCTTTTAGCCACAGCTTTAGCACCTGCAAAAGCTGTTGCGATCATTGAAACCAATACCTTTGGTGTCAGCGACATGGATTCCCTGTCAAATATTACTCCATCCTCATAGGCCGAGATTACATCCAGACCAATATCAAGTGGGAGTATCTCCAGTTTTTCCAGGATTTTTGCCTTGTCCCTGTTTATTTTCTCTCCTTTCTTGACAAAGGTTGTCTCCTTCTTGATGACTATCTTTCCCTTCTCTATGGCTGTTACGAGTCCTACCTTCTGGAATTCACTAATCATGGGTCCTGGAGGGAAATTTGTTTCCTTCGCAGGGATTATGATATCCTCATCGGCTATCTCCCCTCCCCTGGCTGCGGCTTTCTGCCTGGAGTCATGCAGAGTTGAATAGAGCATTACAGGTGATAGTTCGGTTGTAATCAGTGCAATCTGTCCACTGATGAATGGTTCAAGTTTTTTGATATTTTCCAGTTTCACTTTCTCCATGGATTTCTCCAGGAGTGTTCCCCTGAGAACTCTGATAGTTGCTTTCCCCTTCAGTGCTCTTCTGATCCCCTGAAGTTGCTTCGTTCTTATGCCTTTAATGCTCACCAGTGCAGTGACAGGGCTTTTTTCTATCTCTGATGTAAGTTTCTTTACGTATTGAACCTTCCATGCGGGAATCTTACTCATTGAACTTCACTCTCCGAAAGCTTTACTGCCTTGCCCATGGTGGATTTCAGGTATATTGAATCGATGTTCCCGGTTCCCTTTTCAAGTTTTCCAATAATTCTCTTCATAACTTCCCTGATATTGACTGCTATCTCCTGATCACTCATGGAGACTGTGCCCACAGGTACGTGGAATGTTCTCCTGTCCCTGCTTCTTGCCCTCACAGTTTTTTTCAGTGATGTTACAACTGAAGCCGGATCCTGGCCTGGAGGAATTGCCCTTGGAACTTTTCCCCTTGGTCCCAGTACCTGTCCCAGTGATTTACCAATTGATGTCATAAGCGTAGTTTCAGCAATGAAGAAATCAATATCACCAACCAGTGACTTGAATTTCTTCTTGTCATCGGCAAACTTGGAAAGATCCTCTGCACCAAAAACGTAGTCAGCCACGTTCTTAGCTTTCTCCTTCAGATCCACACTGCCAAATAATGCCACTTTGACTTCTCTTCCCCTGCCAGAGGGTAGAACTATTTCCTCATTTATCCTGTTCTTGGGATTTGAGAGGTCAACCCCCCTGAGGTTGATTGAAATCTCAAGACTTTCCTTGAAATTCCTTTTCTTTTCTCCTTCCTTGGATTGTTTTATCTTCTCTTCCAGTGTCATATTACCCTCCTGCAAACTGCAGTATAACGGGTCTGGCCTTTCAGCCAAATTATTATACTCTACCCAGATTCGCTTTTACGATTAAATACTTTCCTAGATAATAGAATGGATTCTCCATTCTAGATTTCAATTTCTCCTGATTTTATGAGCTTCTGTACCTCGTTTGCGTCCTTTCCTTCCACTTTTATTCCCAGTGAAAAAGCAGTTCCAAGAACCTCAAGTACAGCTCCCCTCAGGTCGTTTGCCATCATGGATGCCATCTTTGCGGATGCCACTTTCTTTATCTGATCCATGGTTGCATTCCCTGCCACTACCTCTTTCCTCTTGCCTGAAGCAGTCTCTATTCCGATCTCCTTTTTCAGGAGGGATGATGTGGGAGGGATACCTACCTTTATCTCATAGGTTTTTTTCACTGGATCTGTTACAATCAGTGTGATTGGAACCTGCATTCCTGCGAAATCCTTAGTCTTCTCATTTATTTCCTTGACTATCTGGGCAAGATTGAGCCCCAGTGGTCCCAGGGAAGGCCCCAGAGGCCCTGTTGCTGCCTTTCCACCCTCAACCATAGTCTTAACTTCCTGTGCCATATGAATACCAATCCGTATGGTAATTTGTTTTTAATACTTTTTCACCATGAGGTTTTGTGAAGGTCAACGTCATCGAAGGCAGAAAAACAGATACTTACACTTCCAACCCAAAGATTCTTGTGGATGTATACAGATCAACTTCCACTATCCCCATAATGCTTAAACAGGGAGCCGTAAAAATTATTCCATACTCATCACTGAAAAAAGCAAAGGAGATGAAGAAAAAGAATCCTGACTTCATTATTGCAGGAGAACGCTATGGATTCAAGATACCGGGTTTTGACATGTCAAATTCCCCACATGAATCCTACATATCTGATCTTACCGGGAAGACTGTAATTTTCACTTCTACTAATGGGACAAGAGTCCTGGAGAAGTTCAAAAACACTGACGTGATATACATAGCATCCTTCGTGAATTTCACCTCCACCTGCAAAGACATAGTTGATTCAGGCCTGGAAGAGATTGATGTGGTTCTTTCCGGAAGGCCCGACGGAAAGGCAGATGAAGATCTTTATTTCGGCCTGGCAGTGAAAGATTTTCTTGAAGATAAAAAGGATCTCTCACAGGAATATGTGGAAAAAACCAGAAATGGATCCGGAACCAGGAGGCTGACACTTATTGGTGGAGGAGATGATGTCACTTATTCCCTGATGAAAAACTGTGCAGATTTTCCTGTAATTTACAGCAAGGGGGAAATTACAAAAAAGTATCAGGAAACCTCCTGATTTTTGCCCCTTGTTTCATTTCATTCTCTATGATTCGCCTGGCTATGGCGAGCTTGTTGCTCTTCATTCGAAGATTGCCTTTCCCTGTTGGGTTGGAGAAGTCAAACCCTAGAAGCATCATTTCAGATGCGCCGAGATCTGAAGCAATCCTGACGGCCCTGTCCCCGTCAGTGAATCCTTCAGGATTATAGATTCCTTTCTGGCCCGGCACCTGCGTGGTGGGAATAAACTTTCCTTCAAGTTCAGGCACAAATTTCCTTATTTTGTCCATGTTATCCCCATGTGCGTGCACAAAAAGTGATGTGCCCTGCATCACACATTCCAGAATCCTGTCCATATTTCCATCAAGATCGGATACTACAATATGCGGAACCATCCACGAAGGTAGCATGTCAATGGCCGAATCGGCCACCACCAGTATTTTTCCAGTCAAAAATTCTTCTATATCTTTAGTGTTAATGGTGGATCTTGCATTTCCCAACACGAGAAAATCCCTTCCTGAATATCTCCCCAGCCTCTGCCAGATCAATGTACTAAAATTCCTGTATCTGGAAAGCATCTCGGCAGATTCACCATCTCCGGAAAAGTTCAGGTTGAGAGAACTGGAAATCTCATTATACAAATTCTCGTAGAACTGGCTCATGCACCTTCGTTTTCCCCTGCAGAAACAGTTTCAACTGAAGATTTTTTTCTTCTGATTCCTGCAGTGATGATTACCACCACCAACCCTGAAAGAATCAGTCCTATGGAAACCAGGGAATAATTGAAATTCATATAGTTCAGCGAATACCTGAGGTATCCCAGCAGTCCGTAGAGAATGGTCTCTGCAGAAATTGAGAAAGCAATGGCGTAATAAACGCTGATTGATTTTTCAGAACCTGCAACGTATATGTCCATTAGCTTAAAGACACCGCGGGACCCAACGGATGCATATGCCCAAATGCTGAATTGCTGAAGGAAAAGCAATATCTTGTCCAGAACAGGATCCGTGGTATAGAATATGGGATAAGTGGAGGCAATGCCTACGAAGAATATACCCAGAGAAACTATGGTTGAAATAAACATGATTCTGGCCTGCTCTGAATATTCCCTTAACTTATTGGAAAGAAGGACCATATTTTCCGCAATATCGAAACCTTTCTCCATGAAGTATGCACCAATGACCACAATCACCAGAATGAAAGCATAGAAAGATGAATTGCCAATATTGTTTCCGTTTACTGTAAATGCCAGGGCAAATCCCAGCGCAGCAATTCCGTACGTTAATAGGATCAGTCCCAGAGGTATGGCAACTTTTTTCACCAGTTTCTTGTCCTGCATTCCCCTGACAATATAGTAGTAAAGTGACTCAATATTCTGGTTGTGCCTTACTATAATGTGCTTGATGTACCTGATGGGGGCCCTTGAAAGGATAAGTGGAAGTATATAATCATCCTCTGCGCCATCGGAAATCAGGATGACATTTTTGTATTTCCCGGGCTGTATTATAAGGTCAAGCTGTGAAGAGATGACTTCATCGGATTTCGGCCCGACATCATCATCTCCAGTGACCATGGCAATATCAACATCCTCACCCTTGGACTGTAAAAGTTCATAATGTTTCAGGGCCCCAAATAAGGCATTTGAATCGGAATCTTCAGGATCAGTGGAGATAAGTTTCACCGCTGCGTTGTAGCACTGTGAGTACCCAACCAAAGGCCCCTTTATGCCGGCCTTTTCCCCGAAGTCATTATCCCTGTCAACATTTAGAATAAGGGTTGTCATCTGTACTTTAAACAATTAAAAAAGAATATTTAAATTATGCCTAATTTATTTTGCGACAAAATATCCGGCGCTCTTCTGTCTGGCAATTCTCTTTACATAACCCTTTGCCAGCAGTTCCTGCAATGATGCATTTACAACGGCTTTCCCGAGAGAGACGCCTTTCATGATATCGTCTGCAGTCTTAAGTTTCTCATCACTCAGAGCACCCATTTTCTTAAGGGATTCGTAGACTTTTTTAGCGTTTGCTGAAAGATCCTCCATTAGAGCACCGACAATATATATTAATTCTGTATTTATCACTTACTGAGGTAATTTGGTTATTTTATCGGAGACTAAATAAAGGACAAAATCGGTATTTAAAAAGAGATTAAATTTTAATACTAAATATACTTATATTCGTATGGACAAACAGGAAAGATATAGAAAATATCTAGTTTTGGGCATAACTGTCCTGGCCATATTCGGATTTACAGGAGTGTTTATTCCGATGGCAACAGAACAGGGACATGCAATACCATTAGTGAAAGCAGTGAACAGCACCCCATGGTTCCTCCATGGAGATGCAAAGGGAGCCGCAAGTTCTCCATCGTCCTATCCCGGATATATTCCTATCCAGATATGGCAGGCATACAACTACACATCCACCGGAGCATACAATACCAACTACGGTAACGGAGAAACAATAGCAATTGTGGATGCCTATGGAAGCCCTACAATTTCAAGTGATGTCAATACCTTTGATCAGCAATTCGGCCTTCCTGCAATCAATTTACAGATTGTGCAGCCCTTCGGAAAAGTGTCAAGGAACTCAGGATGGGCTCTTGAAACTTCTCTTGATGTCGAATGGGCACATGCCATGGCACCAGCAGCAAAGATCGTGCTTATAGAAACACCATCAGCATCCAACACATATCTGATAAATGATGCAATAAACTATGCATATAACACCACACACGCAAATGTGGTATCCATGTCATGGGGAGAGGCTGAGAGCCAGGTAAGCAGTTCAAGTCTTGCCCAGTACCATTCCATATTCTCGTACGTTGCAAGTCACGGGGTTATTCTTGTGGCAGCTTCAGGAGACAGCGGTGCAAATGACGGAACATCATCACCAACAGTCAACTATCCCGCTTCTGACCCGTCAGTGGTAGCAGCAGGAGGTACAACACTGTATATCAAGGGTGCTACATCCAGTGGTGGATCATACGGAACTGAATACGCATGGAACAGTTCCGGTGGAGGAGTTAGCAGTTACTTTTCAGAACCATCCTACCAGTCAGCAGCAGGCATATCACTTTCAGGAAGAGGTGTCCCTGATGTTTCATACGATGCAAATCCCAACACCGGTGTATGGGTATACGATTCTACCGGAGATCAGGGCCTTAAAGACTGGATACAGGTTGGAGGAACAAGTGCAGCTTCCCCCCAGTGGGCAGCAATATTTGCAGATGCACAGGCAATTGACGGTTCATCATCCATCAATGGCGGAAATGTCCACAGCCTGTTATACACCATATATGACAGCAGCAACTACCAGAACGATTTCCACGACATAACGCTGGGATATAACGGGGCATATTACGCAGGAACCGGATACGATGAAGTAACAGGAATAGGCAGCCCCATAGTTGATAACCTGATAACAAACCTCTGATACTGATCCACAGTATCTTTTTTTTATTTTTTTCTTATTTCTTTATTGATATTATATGGAAAAAATTTTTGATAATACACATTTCATCCCCAATTAACGGTAAAATTTTAGTTTTCTTGGATGTGAAATCATGTTTTACTATCTATTTTTTCATACTTAGTATGGTATTATAACTGTATACACAATGACTAATATTTAAATAGATGTATACCATGGTTTAGCCATGGAGTTAAAAGGGATAGATCGGTATTCGAAGTTCACGTATAGACTCTGGATATTGCTACTTTTGTTGCTCGTGGCTGGAAGTTTTATGAATTTCTTTGATTTTTTTATCATTGGATTCATTAACACTTTTATCACAAAACCATGGAATATAAACGTCGGAGATGCAGCCTGGTTGATACTGGCTTCTGGATTTGGCCTTGTTGTTGGTGGATTTGCTGCCGGAAAATTTATGGACTCACATGGAAGGAAAATTCTCCTGATATTGAATGTGGCCATATATTCTGTGTTCAGTATATTCAGCGCATTTGTTCCCACAGGCAACTGGCAGCTTCTTGCTGTTTTCAGGTTCTTCCTTGGAATAGGCGTTGGAGGATCTTTTGCAGTTGTGTTTCCGTATATAGCCGAATTTGCCCCAGCCGCAAGGAGAGGACTTCTCATTGGACTTGTGGTGATAGGTACACCAGTGGGCACACTTCTTGCATCCCTGAGTTCTGCATTCCTGGAACCTTCAATTGGATACAGGGGACTGCTTCTCGAAGGTGGAATCCCGTTGTTGCTGATCCCGTTACTGTATTTTTTCACCTATGAATCTCCCAGATGGCTGATCAGCCAGGGGAGGATCGAAGAGTCACGGAGTGTCATTTCAAAGGTTTACGCCATTCCAAAGGATTCGGTTCAAATCAATACAGACGAATTCCCGAGTTTCAACAAAAAACCAAAATGGAAAGAACTTTTCAAGTATCCAAGACCACTGACAACAACATGGATCATAAATTTCACACTTCAGTCCGTTTCCTATAATTTTACAATTTGGGGGCCTGCAATACTTGTCTTTGTGCTTGGAGTTTCCAAACATGATGCATCGTATCTCTTCATTTTCGTTTCTCTTTCCGGTTTGTCAGGGAGGGTTTTGATGGATCTTCTGCTTGATAAAATAGGCAGAAGGCTTTCAGGCATCATCACGAGTCTGGGTGCTGTTATATTTCTGGTACTTGCCGGAATTTTCCACTCGGTCCTGATTGGAAGTGTGTCACTCTTCTATGTACTTGCAGTGGTGAGCTATTTCTTCCTGGATGCAAACTGGCCAGTTCTGACAGTGGTAGGTTCAGAATCATGGCCACAGGAAATCAGGGGAAACGGCTGGGGATCAGGTTATGGATTTGGGGCCTTTGGAAAAATTGCAGGCACAATTGTGCTTGCACTGTTGATTGGTGTTGGTGTCACAATATCACCAAAACCAGATCTTGCAGGCATACTTCCAGTGTTCCTGTTCTTCGGACTGATGATCTTCATAGCTTTCCTTGTATTCCTGTTCATCGCACCGGACTATAAGGGAAAGACACTGGAGTCAATAGAAAAGGAACAGGTAGAGGCGCTTTGAACACTCTCATAACAGGTGGCGGCATGATTGGAAGCCATGCCGCAGCCTTACTTATTAAAAATAATATTAACCCCATTCTTTTGGAATTAAGACCTCAGCAGGATTCTGTCGATGATATTCTTGGAGCAGGGAGCGCAAAAATACTTTCAGAAGATATCATGAATTTCGATGCCCTTCTCGATGTTATCAGGAAGAACCATATTGATTCCATAGTTCACACAGTTGCAAATCCACTTCTCAATGCGGGTGCTAATGAAAGCCCTTATGATGCTATAAAACTCAATATAATGGGAACTGCAAATGTTCTTGAAGCTGCAAGAAAACTGGATCTCAAGAGGATCGTTTTCCTGAGTTCTGCAACACTTGAGACAAACCTGAAACCCGCTTCTGAAATAGGAAAGATGAGTGAAGACAACATACCCAGGACCACAAACATATATTCAAGCACAAAGGCAGCATGCGAAAATCTGGGGATGAATTACCATGATCTTTACGGAACGGATTTTGTCTCCCTCAGGCCCGTTGGTGTTTTTGGCCCATGGTCCGGAAAAGGTGGAGGAGGCAGATCGAATATGATGAAAAATCTCATTCAGAATATACTCCGGGGAAATGAAGGCCTCATAAGTCCGTGGGTTGGTGAGATAGTTTACGTGAAAGATGTTGCTCTTTCAATTCTGAGAGCTCTTGTTTCAGACAGGTTAAAATTCAGGATTTACAACATAGGGATGGGTGAGATATACTCCCCGGAAAAAATTATTGAAATTTTCAGCAGGATATCACCAGGTTCCAGGATCAGGATAGAATCTGGTGGAGATATGCTAAAATTCAAACCCGCCATCCAGATGGAAAAACCAATGGATCTTACCAGAAGCAGGAATGAACTTGGGTATAACCCCGAATATCTAATGGAAGGAGCAATTTTGGACTATATGAACTGGTTCAAATCGCATTCATGAAATTAAACAGTTTCTGTTTTCAACCAATAAAATATTTTATCAGTCTATATTATAAAAAATCTTTTAAATCAAGGGTTTTTAATGCATTTTATCCAGTATACAAATCAAATAAAGTTTATATACCCTGAATAAATTTAATGATGGAGTCTTTACAATGAGTGTTTATATAGATTTGAGTCATAATTTTGAAAAAGGGATGCCGGTTCCGGACTGGCCTGGTGAACACAGACAGGATTTTGAGCTTGATCAGTTCAATGTGAATGTGAACAGTGGAACTCAAAACAACCTTAGGATGAATCTTCACTGCGGAACCCACGTGGATGCACCCTTCCATTACTGGAAGGAAGGGGTTCCTGTTGACATGATTCCCATGGAAAAAATGATAGGGAAATGTTATACCATAAGTATAAAGAAAAATCCACTTGAGGGGATTTCAGACAAAGATATTGAGCCTCATGTGGACAGAATCAAAAAAGGGCAGATGCTTTTCATCAACACGGGATGGTACAAGAAATGGCCTTCAAAGGAATATGAAACATCATATCCTTTCCTTTTTCCTGAGGCTGGAAAACTCATAGCAAGCCTGGGAGTTTCTGTGCTGGGACTGGATACACCGGGACCTGACGCCCCCATAAGAAGCGGAAAGAGAAAGGGTGACCCTCTTCATATAGAGTTGCTGTCAAAAGGCATGCCGGTAATAGAGAACCTGAACAATCTTGACGCAATAAGCGGGATGGAGACGATTGTTTATGCACTGCCCATAAAAATTTCCGGATCAAGTGGTGCTCCTGCAAGGGTGGTTGCATTATTATGAGCGGGGAGATGCTTGAAAGGCAAAAGATCCTTCTCCTGTCAGTGGCAGACAATGTTGCTGTCGCCATTGTACCCATTAAAAAAGGGGATGTTCTGGAAATTGACGGGAAAAAAATTGGTGCCATGGATGACATAGATTTTGGGCATAAGATAGCTTTAAGAGAGATAAAGAAAGATGATAACGTGATAAAATATGGTGAAATAATTGGTGTAGCTAAGGAGAAGATCCCTGCAGGTTCTCATGTGCATGTACATAATGTAAAATCCCTGAGGGCTGATAGGCATGAGTGAACTCAACGCATTTATGAATCCTGACGGCAAGGCTGCTGCCAGGAATCACACACTTATTCTGTCCCTGAACTCCTTTTGCAATACTGCATCTTTTAACATACATAGATCAGTTTCTCCAACCGTTCTTATAACACACCCCCATGGAAGGAACGAGATAGGCGTCAACAAGGATAGGCTCAGGAGATCACTCATGGGAAATGCACTTAATCCAAACGTGTTTTCAGTTCTTGTGGTTGGTTACGAGGATAAAACAACCTCTTCCTTTGTCAACGAACTTAAGGCAAAAACCAGGAAACCGGTAGAAAGCGTCCTGGTCCTGGACAATGGAACCCTGGGGGCCACCAGGGAAGGATCAGAAATAGCATCGAGAATGATCCAGATCAATTCAGAATATTCAAGGGAAAAGTTATCCATCGCTGATTTCACCATAGGGCTGAAATGCGGGGGAAGCGATGCCACCTCTGGAATTGCCTCCAATCCTGCGGTTGGAAAGGCCGTGGATCGTGTCATAAACATGAAGGGTACCGCCATTTTTTCTGAAACAACCGAGATAATCGGTGCAGAACACATACTGGCAAAAAGGGCTGCGAACAAAAAGGTTGCACAGGATATACTTGAGGCAGCAAAGAGAAATGAGGAGATGGCCATGTCCCTTGGAGTTGACCTTATAGGCACAAATCCTGTTCCTGACAATATCAGGGGAGGAATCAGCACCATTGAGGAAAAATCCATAGCTGCCATCATGAAATCAGGCTCAAGCAGTATAAGCGGTGTTCTTGACTATGCATCTGTGCCCCTGAACAGGGGCCTATACTTCATGGATTCTCCCTCTGCTGCATCTGAGGTGATGACTGCCATAACTGCAGGAGGTGCTTCGGTTATTCTTTTCACTACAGGGTCTGGAAACCCTGTTGGTTCACCCATATCACCGGTGATCAAGATAACAGGAAACCCCTATGCTGCAAAAATGATGAGGGAACACATAGATGTGGACATTAGTGAAATAATAACTGAGGGCAAAAGTATACAGAGTGGCTCGGATAAAGTTTACAGGATTTTGGAGAAAACAATTTCAGGAAGACTTACAAAATCTGAAATACTTCATCATGACGAATTCGCACCCGTACCGGTGGGACTATGACAGAAAACCAGTCAATGACCATACTTGAATATGGAAAGCCGCTTTCCATGGAAACCACGAAAATGCCACCCCTCAGGAGAGAATATGCCAGGGTCAGGATCAGGGCAAACGGAGTCTGCGCAACCGATGTGAAACTTGTGGATGGTGTCGGATTCAAGCCTGCCTTGCCATTTGTTCCGGGCCACGAGCCAGCTGGCACTGTGGAAGATATGGTGACAGATAACCCCAGATACCGTGAGTATATTGGAAAAACCTTTGTGGTTTCACCACATATTACTTGTGGGGAATGCGAAAACTGCCTCTCCGGAAAAGAAAATATCTGCCTCAATATGGGAGGAAGCCTGGGCATTTCCATAAACGGGGCCTTTGCAAAGTACGTGGATGTTCCCCTGAGAAACCTTGTGGAAGTGCCGAAAGGAATGGATTATTCCATGGCTGCACTTGCTGGAGGCGTTGTAGCTGTCCCACTTGTTGCAATCAGGGCACTTGGTGATCTTAATGAAAAAAACGTTGTTGTCCTGGGTTCAGGAGGGCTGGCAATGGCAGCAATCCAGATACTGAGGAACATAGGTGCCAATGTCATCGTCATAGGACGAAAGGAGGAGAAGCTCAAGGTCGCTGGAGATCTGGGGGCCTCATATACAATAAACAGCACCTCAACAGATTACATTGAAGAAATCATGAATTACACTGGCAGATCAGGAGCTGACTGTGTGATCGATCTCGCAGGTGATCCAAAGGAGGTGCCTAGGATAATGACTACCCTGAAACGTGGCGGCACGCTTTCAATCGTTGGCTATTCTTCCTCACAGATTGCAATTGATTACCGTAAAATTGCACTTGATGCACTCCAGATAAGAGGTTCCAGATCCTATACAAAAAATGATATCAGGCTGGCCGTGAAACTTATGACATCTGGCAAAGTAAAGCCCATTATTTCAAAAAAAGTTCCTCTTGAGTCTGCGAATGAAGCGCTCTCTCTTGTCAGAACCGGATCTTCAGTCGGAAGGATTGTTCTCGAGATATAATGTGAAAATTATGGCGATTAAATGTCGATTTCAAAAAGCAATAGTTTAATTTGCTGTTATATTTTAGCATGTTAGTGCTATATGCTTGAATCCCCAAACCTTTCAAAAATTGCATATGAAAATATACTGAAGATAATAACCAGTGGTGAAATAAAGCTTGGTTCCCAGGTTTCACAGAATGCCATTTCAAGAAAACTGCCCATGAGCAGGACTCCTGTAAGGGAGGCATTATTTGCACTGGAGAGCCAGGGTCTAATTGAAAAAAACGGAACAAAATATTATGTTTCCTATGTTTCCAAGGAAGAGGTCATGAAACTGTACGAGGCGAGAAAGATCCTGGAGGGAAATTCCGCAAGGATCTGTGCTGAAAACATTGACGCAGAGGGAAAGAAGAAACTACAGTTGGTCCTGAGAAAACTGAAAATACTGTCTGAGTCAAACAGTGCCACACCCGATCAGATAGCAGCAGCAAACGGGAACCTGCACCAGACAATAGCAGAACTATCGGGTAACATGTATCTCAGCAAGTTTATCATGGAAACCCTTCTAAAGCTAAGAATATTAAGGATCAGCCTTCTCATTTCCCAGGACAGAAGGGTCGAGGAATACAAAGATCATCAGCAGATCGTTGAACATATAATCAATGGAGATGGCAAAACCGCCCAGGCTGCAATGGAAGCGCATGAGGATGCTGTGCTTGAATTTGCCAGGGAAACAGCTTTTAAAAAATTATATGTTGACTGAATGGTAGGGAATTATTTTTCCGGCATCACAGGTGGATTCATAAATCCATTCCAGAAAATGTCCCATCCCTTCATTACGAAGGTTGTCAGTCCGTTGGCAAAGTAAGGATCTGAAGAAGCAAGCCTCTTCGCCTCCTCAAGGTCCGGTGCATTCCACACCAGGAATGACCCGGTGTTGTCAATCATTCTGCCGGCCAGCTTCAATTTACCCTGTTCAAGCATCTTCTTCAGAAAATCCCTGTGGACTTTTTTCATTTCATCCGTTGGCATCCTTACAAATGACGTTATTTCAACTACATACATTTCATATCATCTCCTTCAGTTTTTCTCAATGAGTGCCCTCAGCTCATTATCGTTTATGGGTCCTTTTCTTGCCAAAGCTATTTTCTTCAGTTTCCTGAGCACATCCTGTGCCTCTTCATCACTGATGCTTAGGCCGAATTTCTCCGCTTTGTAATGGATCGTGTCTATTCCGCTCTTCTTTCCGTTTATGATTTCAACCTTATCATGCCCCACAAGTTCCGGTGAGAACGGAAACATCTCCATGGGCATGTTCAACTTTTCCAGCCTCTTCCACCAGCTTGCAAGAATGCCGGATTCTACGTTGAAAATGTGATCTCCTATTATGGGTTTTTGTGGAGGGAAGTTTATTCCTGATCTTTCTCTGGCAAGGACTCCCAGGCTTCTAAGCATCTGCGTTTTTACCCCTGTTTCGATTCCATACAGATATTTCAGTGCCATGGAACATTCTTCAAGTGCAGCATTTCCGCTTCTTTCCCCAATCCCTGTAAGACTCACATGTATTGTTGTAGCGCCTCCAAGAACAGCAGATATAGTGTTTGCCACTGCAAGCCCGAAATCATTATGGGCGTGTATCTCGATTGGCTTGTCCACCTTCGATTTGATTTTTTTTATAAAGAACGTGGTGGCCTGTGGGTTCAGAACACCAAAAGTATCCGCAAGTGCGAAAGAATCCATATGACCCTCCTCCACTACCTTGCCTGCAATCTTCCAGAATGTCTCGAATGGGGCCCTGGTGGCGTCAATGGTGAAAAATGTGACCTTCAGCCCATGCTCATGCGCATAGGATGTGGCCTCTACTGACAGTCTGACCGCTTTTTCAACATCCCACCCGTAAGCATTCCTGATGAGATGGTCACTGGAAGGAATTTCCATGACTATACCGTCCACGTCTGCACTGATTGCACTGTCCACATCCCCTTTCATGCATCTGGCAAAAGAATATACCTTGCTTCCGAGGCCCAGATGGGCTATTTCCTTTACAACTGCCGCATCCTCAGGTGAAACGGACGGCATTCCGGCCTCAATCCTGTCTATTCCTGCCTCAGAAAGCTTTGTTGCGATTGCAATTTTATCCTCCCTTCTGAACGTGATCCTTGCCTGCTGCTCCCCATCCCTCAGGGTGACATCATGGATTTCAACTTTTTTTGGTATTTTCACGTTTCCAAGGATTTCAGGATCAAAATCATAAAAACTGACAAAATGATCTTTTCCCTTGTGTTTCTCCCCTTTCTCCATAGATAACAATTGCCTTGATATATTAATATTTTTCTATTATTGTATACACAACTATATTGGCTTTAAACATGATCGGAATAATAGAACCAAAC
>JAKAWY010000018.1 GCA_021816745.1 Thermoplasmata archaeon | reverse complement strand
ATCTCCCCTAATGTCTCCCTGTCCCTGCAGTACAGATATGGTGCAAGATCAAGGGAAGGTGGTGATTTCTCCAGAGTCCTTCTGTAAACCTGCCTGAGGTTCTTGTCCACTTCATCACAGTATGCTTTCCATGTAACTCCCAGTGATTCCACGTACTTCTTTTCAATACCTGTGGCAACTTCATGCGCATATGGATATTCATAATCCTCATCTGACATCCACTTCTCAGGCAATTCGTGATGGAGGCCAATGGTTTTTCTTGCATCTATGTCCTTTCCCATTACTTTCAGGATTGGAGGGAAATGTTCATCAAGGTACACAGTTTTTCCATCCATTGAATAGCCACCGGTGTATTTTATGTCGTATCCGGTGCTGACGCTGACATCACTTCCCTTCTTGACCTGGAGCACATTTCCAATTAATTCTTTCCCAAGATAACACATTTTCTCATCACTTTGGATTGTGGAGTGATCTGCCACATCTTTTTTAGCCGAAATTTTTAAGAAAGTTGGCTCTGCGAAGTTTATGGCAAATAGTAGTACTTCTTTATTATTGCCATTCTTTCTGTCTACTCTTGAAATTACTTCAAATTCTTCCATATGCTATCATGAACTCATGCTTTTTCAATTTTATGCTTTTATAATATATAGTTATATAATGGAGAAAACAATTTTTTAAAACAGAATCAAAAGAAAAAAGTGTTACTCCTAATAGATTATTTTACATTAAAACCAATCCAAATTATAGTATCAAAAAAATTGAATTTTTTGGTATTTCAATTGTTTTTCCTGAACTTCAGGTTGATGTCAAGCAATTCCAGTCCCTTTGAAGTTCCAAGGTAGGTATCAGGCCCGTTCAGCAGTTTTGCCAGTTTCCTGGTTTTCTTTTCATTTTCCAGCCCCAGAAGAGGAAGAGCAAACTGCATTGCCTGGGAACCGAAATTTGAGCCAGCAAATTCTTTTCTTATGGCTTTCATCACATACTTGAAAATGCCCAGCATATATTTTCTGGAGTGTGGATTTCTCAGAAGTGAGAGAAATGCCCATGGAGAATCCTGCCTTTTTACCTCTCCGTTCATTACCATTTTCATAAGTGCCTTTTGATTCTTTTTATCTTTCATTGATCCCATGGCGATAATGAGTTTATTTCGGTCAGTATCATCCGCAGCCTTTGCGTACATAGATTTCAGGGGTTCAATTTCAGAAGAGGTTGTGGCCTTGGATAATGCCAGTGCCTGCCTTTCTCCAGGGGGAGTGCTGAAATATTCATCGAATTTCGCAGCGTTTTTCGTAGCAAACCCAGGATCGTATATTGATAAAGTCTCCCTGATTTTTTCCCTTGTGATGGTTTTGAGAGTTTCCTCGTCATTGGACTTTTCCCCAAGCGCCGTCAATATGGATCGTAACATTTCCAGCGCATTATTCCTGAATTTTTCTTTGTCAAAAAGGATAGATAATGCGTTGTTCAGGTTCTCCTGAACCAGGGAAATAACGGGAGTTGTTGTGTCCAGAACCAGATCATTCAATATTCCGAAAAACTGGTCTGCTGAAATCTTTCCTGAGAGAAAAAAGGAGTAAGAATCATTTGCAATTTCTGCCCTGTCTATATCAGAGAAAGACTTTAGTTTTTTCTTGAGGGTTGAGTAAAATTCCTCATCATAAATAACCCTGAAAAATCCATTTCCATCTGAGTTCAATTTCACAAAATATCCTTTGCCTATCTCCATTGTTTTTGTATCCATTAGCACATTCTTGACTTCCTTGGTCCCTTTTATCGCAAGTGGAATCTTCCACAACTGATCGGAACTCTGGCCGTTCATAAAATATCGTTCCTGCTCCAGCTTGAGTTTAGTTCCTGATTTAGTGACTCGAATTACTGGAAGGCCAGGCTGATTTATCCAATCAGACATGATCTCCCCGACTGGTAGTCCGGAAGCCTCTCCTATACTGTTCCACAGATCGGAACCTTCAGCATTTCTGTACTTGAATTTGGTCAGATAGGTGGAAACACCTTTTCGGAAATTTTCATATCCCACATAATCGTGAATCATTTTCAGTATGCTTCCCCCCTTTCCATAGCTGATCTCATCAAAAATCTGTGCTATATCGTCAGGACTGTCCACTTTGGCGTTTATGGGATGAGTGCTTTTAAGGGAATCACTGGCCATGGATGGAACTGTATCTGATGAATACGAGGATTTGATAATCTCATATTCAGGGTTTATTGAATTAAGGCAGAGCATTTCCATGAAAGTGGCGAAACTTTCATTGAGCCATAAATCATTCCACCACTTCATAGTTACAAGGTTTCCGAACCACTGATGTGCCAATTCATGTGCGATGACAACCGCTATCCTGATTTTTGAATCAAGATCTGTATTGTCATTGCATACCAGTACTTCCTCTCTGAACGTTATTGCTCCCCAGTTTTCCATGGCACCAGCTGCAAAATCCGGCACTGAAATCAGATGAACTTTGGGCAGTTCAAACGGGATTCCAAAATAATTCTCATAAAACTTCAGGCACTTTGATGCTGTTTCAAGAGGGAAATCATTGCTGGTAAATTCATCCCCGGGGATGGCCATTGTAATTTCAACTTTCTTGTACTTCACTGTTTTCGTCTTGAATTTTCCCACTCCCATGTAAAGAAGATAAGTGGACATCACTGGTGTTGGAAGAAATTCCACAATTTTAGTTTCCCCATCCATTCTGGTGGATTTTACTGGCATATTGCTTATGGCCTCTTTGTCTCCGGGGATCTGCATGGTAATTTCAAAAATTGCTTTTGTTTCCGGATTGTCGAAACAGGGAAATGCCTTAGAGGCATCTGTGGACTCGAACTGGGTTGTTATGATTCTCTTAGCTCCCGCACCTGCAAGATATAAACCTGACAAGCTGTCAGAAAACGTTCTCTTGAATGAAATATCCAGCTTATTTTTGCCTGTGTTTAATTCACCAATAATCAACTTATCTTTTTTGTCGTTGAATTGATACTTCCAATCAGCATCATTGATCTTGAGGCTATTTATCTCGATCCCCTTTAAATCAAGTGAAATTTCGGAGGTATCATTGGAAAGAGTAATTGTTTCCATTCCTGAGTAGCCACTTTCTCCCTGTGTAAAATTCATATTAATGGCGTATTTGTCAATTTTGACGACCATTATGTTTTATACAAAATTAATATTTAATCCTACTGTGTCTGATCATTTACATAGTTATATATGGGGGAATAAAAAAGTATATTTAAGTGACAATCCTAACTTTTCATTTTATGCAAAAGTGAAGGTTTTTGATTAATTTAAAACAGGTAATGTACGTCCAATAATAAGAATAAATTTTCTCAGCATTTATAGAAAGGAATGGAATCTATGTCTCAGAGATCATTCATTACGAACAATTCATCCACTTTTGAAATTACCTTAAAATCTTTATCTCTTGTAGCAATTCTTGAAATCCCATGGCCTAGGCAAGTCCCCGCGATCAGCACATCCATAAGGTTTACTTTCAACCCCACCTTGTCAAGTTTCTCCTGGATACTTGATGCTCTCTCTGAGGAATTGGTGTCAAATGGTAGTATTTCGTAAGCGTTGAACAAATTGGAAAAAAATGAACGTTCTTTATGACTCATTTTCGCCCCAGATCGAAAAATTTCAAAGTACGAAATGGAAGTTAGGAATACATCCTCTTCATCCAGCTTTCCCATCTTGTTTCCTAAATTAGGTTCTCCCCTGGCTATTGATATTAAAAACGATGTGTCGAGAACAATCATTAGAACTCTCTCTGTTTTGACTCTTTCCTTACTCTATTAACTTCATTTTCTAATTCATCAAGGAATTTACTTCCTTCCAGGTTACCGTAAAATGTCATCACTTTAATTTTCCTTCTATGCACCAATCTGTCTATAACATCAGAGAAGCTCTCCCCGGGCTGCTTCATTGAAGACAGATTCTCATACAGTTCATCTGAAATAGTTACATTCTTCATGTCTTCACATATAATCATGTGAGTGCACTATTTTATATTTTGTGATTTGGAATTATATGCCAAATCCCATAAAAAACAACACTCCTCTTATATCTACATCTCTCTCAGTTTTTTCAAGGAAAGTATCCTGCAATGTTTTTCCTGACACAAGGATTCCCTTCATACTCCGTAATTAGTTTGATTCCTCAGGAACATTATTCAAGCATTTCCTTCTTTCTTCTTATTGAAAATACACAGCAATCCACTCCATCAATCTGTCTGTGGTTATTTTCCACGTTCGTCATCATAACTTTATTGAACATTTCAGTTTCAAGTGTACAGGTTTTGGGAAACTTTGAGGCAATTTTGAAGATGGGGCAATTGTATTCAGTCAGAACTGCGTTTCCAGACGGTTCATTTCTGAGTTCTGCCATATAGCCATCATCATTTCTCATGTTAAGCAGTTTTGTAAGCCTCTCTTCCATTGGCAGGCCCAGAAGTTCATTACCGTATGTTGTTGTGATTTTCCTGTATCTCTCCACTAGGTATCTGTCAAATTCGTCCGACATACCGTTGTTTTTCATGAAATCAACAAGATCCAGGAGAATGGAATTCTGGTTGGATTTTTCATTGAAAGCTTTTCCTTTATCAGAAAGAGAGAAGATATAAGACGGTCTCCCCATCTTGTTATGCTTGACCGTCCTCCTGACATCTCCTTCATTTTCCATTCTCACGAGCCATTTTAAAGCTGCTGTTTTTGAAATACCTAGATTAGTGGATATCTCTCCAAGGGACATTTTTCCATGTTTCTTCAGAATAAAAAAAATTTCTCTGTTAACGGGAAATGACCTGACATCGTTTTCCATGGAAATACAATATTACACACTTTATTAACTTAATTGTTTATAATCATAAAAAAATAAGTTATATCCTTTACACACTCATTGATTTCTTAGAACATTGAAGGTAAATCAAGAATTTTTATTTTGAGCTTTAATTTCCTGCGGTAGCTTAGAAAACTTGTTTCCTTTTAATTTAAAGTGAAAAGCTAGAATTATACACTTTATAAACTTTATAAATCATAAAGGAAATTAAAAGGATCATTATCCTTCAAATATGAAATCCAATAATAAGACAGATGATCAAAAAAACTTTGTTTATTACAATTCATTCAAGTCATTATTTCTTGTTGCATTTATACCGTTTGAAATTTTTGCTATCGTCAACCTCAGCCTGACCCCATCTGGTCGACTAATTTTTGGTGGCGTGATGATGGCTATTCTGATTGTACAGATTATTGTTTCGCCATTTATTGGGAATTTGCTGGATTCTTTTCCCAGAAAAACTGTAATAATGAGAGTGATCTTGTTGCAGCTTGCTTTTGCGTTAATTATTTCTTTTTTATGGGAAATGTTACCTGAATATGAAATCATTTTCATAATAACACTGTTTATGCTGGTGAATATCACAGAAGGAATATTCTTCGATGCAATGAGATCTATGCAGCAAACTATTTCGTCCCCTGTAAATATCGGAAAAGGCAATGGTTTTTCAGAAATTTCTGGACAATTGCCTAGTATTATCGGGCCTGCAATGGCCATACCTGTGCTTACCTTTCTTGGGCCTTTGTACTCCCTTGCCTTATCAACGGTTATTTTAATTCTGACTGTCCCAATACTAATGCGTGTCAAGGAAAATTTTACGGTTGAAAAGAAGGTTATGAATAAGAATACTGCAGAAAAAAAAGAAGGCGCAATAAATTATATGAAAAAGAATCCTTCAAAAATAATTTTCGCGTTTCTGCTTAACATGCCTTTTATAATGGTTGCAACCGGCAATTTTCTGAAACCGGTATTTATTGTTTCCACATTGCACGCTGGTTTGTTCGGTTTATCCTTATCAGAGATGGTTTATGCATCCTTTGCTTCTACATTGGGACTTGTACTTTCAGTGACCAGGTGGAAGAATGAGATTGTCATGATGTATGGTTTCTTCATCCTTTATATCTTTGGGACTTTCCTTATGCCAACTTCACCAATCTTAGCCATTTTCCTCATTTATCAGGCATTTCATGGGATAGGAAATCCAGGTGTCAGGGTGTCGAGAAACACGTTCCTTATGAAGAGGATAGATGCACAGCATTCTGGCAGGTTTTTCAGTTCTGTCACGTTTTTATCCACAACGGCAAGATTAATGTTGCTTGTTTTTTTCACTCTGACAGTAAATACATTAGGAACAACTTTCTTGTTTGATCTTTCTGGTTTTATACTAGTTGCTTCTCTAACATTCTCTATTATACTTATGAAAAACCAAGAAATGAGAAATTTCATGAGAGTTAACCGTTTGAACAGTTTCTGATATCGATTGGAGATGAGTAAAACAATAATTGATGGAAAAAAACCTTAAAATCTTTCAGATGGATTATGCTTTATATCTAAGTATTAAGAAGTGAGTTAGAACCTGTTGTGTATTTTCGCTAAAAAGGAAGCAAGACACAGTTCCACAATCTTAAGCTGAGTTCCCGATTCATTTTATGGCTCATATTACTGCGAAGGATCATACTTAGATAAAAAATAGTTTATATGCATAGATGCATATATGTATGTATGGTGAAAGTTATATCTATTCAGGATGATGTTTACGAAGAATTATCTAAGCGAAAAGACAACAAGTCCTTCTCTTCCGTTATTAGGGAGTTGTTAAGAGAATCAAATAAGAATCTCACCATAAGGGATCTCGTGAAAGGTGATGCCATTCTCTCAGGAGAAGAAGCTGACAAAATGAAACAGGAGATACTCGACGCAAGAAAACGCTCTAAATCCAGAAATATAAAGGAGATGTAGGTTTTTGGCAATCGTACTGGACACGAACATACTCATCGATCTGGAGCATGGTCATAAAGTTGTGATTGAAGAATTGAATGATATTTTAAACGAGAGGCCCGCCATCACGGTGGTCAACAAATATGAGTATCTGCGTGGAATCTCAGCATCTAGCCTTCCCGTTGAAAAAAAGGAGAAGCAAATATATTTTCTGAACCAATTGGTAGTTTATGAGTTCACTTCAGAAACAACGACCTATTGTGCCGATTTATATACCAAGCTAAGGAAGATTGGAAAACAGATAAACGAACTGGATATTCTCATCCTTGGAATATGCGTAGAGAACAGAGTTAAGCTGGTAACAAATGATCAGGACTTCAAGGGGCTAGACAAAATTGCCGGGATAGAAGTGAAAGTGCTTAACTATTGAATATGACAACCTGCTTATTTTTGGTTTTCTAAGAAATAATTGATGTAATCGCATACAGCGAATGATTAAAGCTCCGGATATCGGGTTAAGTGATCCACGTTTCTTAGAACGTTTATGGAACCCTGATAAGTCACAATTAAGATTAGTTGATTAACCCGTTATCGAATAAGGATCCATTGTTCTCTCCAAGTAAAACTGTCATTATTCTGTGCTTTTAGGGCCAGCAAAATGTTTGATCAATAATTAATATGCGGAGGGCCGGATTCGAACCGGCGAACCCCTACGGGAATGGACCCTAAATCCATCGCCTTTAGCCTAGCTCGACAACCTCCGCAATGGTGTCCTACATTTATGTGAAGTATATTAAAAGTATTCAAAACGAAATAGAAAGAGGGATGCTTTTTCTTAATGATTTGTAATGCAGAAATGCCCGCAAATCGCATTATGCATAGATCAGGAAAACATTCTTTCACGTCAAATTTTCATTTAAGTATAACAGTAATTAATTTACTCAAATAATGGCAGAATTAATAAATCCCAAAAACTATCTTTATTGCTTCCAGGATTTTTTGAAATTGAACATCTGTCACTTTACCTATTTTTCTAATCAATCTTTCCTGCGATACTGATCTCATCAGAAATAAATCTATAACTGATCTTTTTGATAGGTTATTCTGCCCGTCTGGAGACAATTCTACCATCCAGGGTACAGAATCATAATGGGGGTTGTAATCAGTAATGGGTGCGATTATTTTTAAGGGCAAAATACCAATTTCATTACTGTTTGTGATTACGCACGGCCTGGTTTTTGTAATCTCAGATCCGAGAGTCGGTGATAGATTCACTAACCAGATTTCTCTTTGATTCATTGTTCTCCCTCAATCTATAAAGTCCTGAGAATCCAGAGAAGTCAGGTCGTTGTCCGACTCATAGTGTTTCTTCAGTCGTTTTGCCTGTTCAATGATTTCTTTTTTTTGTCATTTATGGCTTTCTCACGTACAGCCTCAGCTAGAAATTCAGACTTATTCTTCTTGGTCTTAAGAATTTCTGATACATCGGCAGGAAGGGTTACATTGAGCCTTTGCGTCGTCACGCATTATTATGTGTATTAAAAATACATACTTTATGGTGTGCGCTAATCATATGAACCATCCTTGTTTGGACGTTATAAAAACACAAATTGAGGGAAAGAAATCTTTTTGAATATAATAAACACTTAATCCACAAAGTATTGATCGCCAAAAATCATCCTGAATTGGTTAAGAAATTAATAAGAATCATTAATCTATGAATTAAGTTAAACCAGGGGATCTCTGCAATGGTATCATACGTTTGCGAGAAGTGTATTAATAGAACACTAAGAAGGATTGGGAGAAATCATATTTAAGAATGAAGAGACAAAAAAGCTTTAAGTAACTCTTAATCAATAGCCAGTGGTGTCTTCCAGTAAAAAAGCACCATCAGACGGTGAAATGAGCATTTCAAGACTTGACGAATCCCAATGGGAAAAATACAGGGAACTCAGGCTGGAAGCTTTGATCTCTTCGCCAACATCTTTTTCATCCTCTTATGACAGCGAAATAAAACTTTCAGAAGAAGTATGGAAGGCAAGAATTGGCAATGCAATATTTGCTTTGGTGGAAGGCAAACCTGTAGGAATGATGGGTTACATGATTTCACATAGAGAGAAGGAGAATCACTTCGCTGATATTTTTGGAATGTTTGTGAAGGAAGAATTCAGGAAACGTGGAATTGCAAGCAGGATGATGGACTGGGCCATTAACGATATAAGAAACAGAGGGGATATTATAAAGATCAATCTGAGTGTTGTAACAACTGAAACACCTGCAGTCAAACTATATGAGAAAAAAGGATTCACAATAGTTGGAAAGCTGAACAAGCAATTGAAGGTAAACGGAAAATACTACGATGAATACCTCATGGAATTCTTCCTGTGATCAACAAAATCTGGTAATAAAAAATATAAATGTCGTGAGGTTTTTATGGAAAATGAAATTATTTCAGCTACACCGGAAAATGTCAGAAGACTCTTCATATACAAACAACATCTTGATGGAGATTCACTGAGGGGTAGCTTTAGGGAAAAATTCAACTCACTGATGGATGACATATGTTTCGTTCAATGGGATCCTGTCACCGTTGTAGCTCCCTCGCACTTGATTTCAATCTGGAGCAGGATTGGGAAATTCAAATGGGCTGAACTGGACAGGCAGATGTGGGATGAAAAAAGTGTATTTCTGCACTTCACACCCACTGCGATGCTCGTAAGGATGCAGGATTATCCTATCTTTTATTCATTGATGAAAAATTATCCTGAATCTCTGGGGAATTCATGGAGATCTCACATTCCTCCTGCAAGGAAATTCATTCAGGATCACAAAGAGTTAAGGTTACAGATTATGGATAAACTCAGGAAGGGGCCTGCTGACATAAAACAGTTCCGGGAATTTGGAAAGAGGGAGAAAAGTCAGGATGGATGGTCTTCAGGAAATGAAGTTACAACCATGCTCTACTATCTTCACATGATGGGAGATGTAATGGTTTCAGGTCATGTAGGGAATCAGAATCAATGGACAATTACAGATGAGTTTCTCCCTGAATGGGTTGAGAAAAAGGATCTTCCGTTGGATGATATGGAATGCATCATGGCTCAGAAGAGCTTGAAAGCTCTGGGCATTGCAACTGCAACAGATATTAACAAGTATTTTGTGCGCGGGAGGTACTGGAATCTGAATGAAACATTGAAAAGAATGGTGGATGAATCCAAAATACTGAAAGTAAGCATTGAGGGAGAAAGGAAAGGCAGGCAGATGTTCATAAATTCAGAAGATGTCAAGACACTGGAAAAAATAGAAAAAAATGGTGGAACTTCAGGAATGAAACTTATTTCTCCATTTGATAACATTATATCCATCAGGGAAAGGCTAAAAAGAACGTTCAATTTTGATTACACACTGGAACAGTTTTTTCCAAAGGAAAAACGTAAATTTGGCACTTATGTCCTTCCTATTTTGTGGAATGACCAACTCGTGGGAAGAATTGATGCCAAACTGGAAAAAAAGAATGGAATTCTTCAAGTAAATTCAGTATACGCAGAGAATGGGTTTGAAAAAGTTAAGGAAATAGGGGAGAAACTGGATGAAACTGTAAGGGATTTTGCAGAATTTCTTAATGTGGAAAAAGTTTCATACGGGAATGTCAGGCCTGATGAATGGGGCAGATTTTTAAGATAGTAAAAACTTAAAATTATCAGTATTTATTCCATTTTCATAGCAATTAGTGCATAAAAAAGGTTGCAGTTAATTAGAACTAAGGTTTATCATTAGTATGCCTGAATCAGAAAAGGAAAAAGTGAATCCCATGCCAGAGGGTTATCCCGGAATAACACCTATGCTTTCAATCCGGAATGCTATGAAAGGAATCGAATTCTATACGTATGTTTTTGGTGCTGTACAGACATTTATCCTTAAGGACAAAAATGGCTCGGTTTTTCATTCTGAACTGAAGATAGGAAAAGGGGTGCTTATGGTTGCCGAGGAAGATCCAAATTTCAATAAGGGGCCACTTACTCTTGGTGAAAATTCTGCATTTTTCTGGATTTATGTGGAGAATGTTGATGATGTTTATGGAAGAGCAATAAAGAACGGTGCAATAAGCATATCCGAGCCTGAGAACCAGTTTTTCGGTGACAGGATGTGCCGCATAAATGATCCGTTTGGATACAGATGGCTGATTGCAAGCCATGTCGAAGATGTTTCAGAAGAAGAATTAAAGAGAAGAGGAGATGAACTTGGTTAATTTATCGGGGAATATTATTGACACGTTTCATCTGGTATTGAAGCACATTTGAATTGTATAAACAGTAAAACATTGAGTTATTGTTAATAAATAATTATTGAATTTATTTGGTTAAAGCATTTATCTAATATTCACATACGGGGTACATGCCTTACATAAAAGTGGAGAATAATCATCTGGTAGTTCCTAATAAAGTTACAATAGGATACATAGAGGGAGACGGAATCGGCCCGGACATTACAACTGCAATGATAGATGTGGTTAATTCTGCAATTGAAGTTGCATACGAAGGAGAAAGATCAATAGAATGGGAAAAGGTGGAAGCCGGAGAAGAGGCATATGAAAAGAAGGGAAAGCATTTACCAGCAGAATCCCTTGAACAGCTTACACGATGTGTGGTTTCAATCAAGGGGCCACTGACCACTCCCATAGGAAAGGGTTTCAGAAGCCTGAACGTGACATTGAGGCAGCACTTTGATCTGTATGCAAACGTGAGGCCAGTAAAATATTTTCCAGGTGTTCCTTCCCCGGTGAAGCATCCTGAAAACATGAACATGGTGGTATTCAGGGAAAACACTGAGGATGTCTATGCAGGAATTGAGTGGAAATACGACTCTGAAGAAGGGAAGAAAATGAGAAACTTCCTCAACACACAGTTTGGGGTGAATCTGACTGATGATACTGGTATTGGAATAAAGCCCATCAGCAAATTCAAGAGCCAGAGACTTGTCAGGAAGGCAATTGAATTTTCAATAGAAAACAAGAGAAGAAGCGTAACTCTGGTACACAAGGGTAACATAATGAAATACACCGAAGGTGCTTTCAAGGACTGGGGATATGCCCTTGCCAAGGACTTATTCGATCAGGACACCGTCACAGAGGAGGAATACACCCAGAACCCTGATGCATTTTCAGGCAAGATCATCATCAAGGACAGGATAGCCGACAACATGCTTCAGCAAATACTCACAAGGACATCCGATTATGATGTAATTGCCACAACGAATCTTAATGGTGATTATTTGTCAGATGCAATGGCAGCACAGGTAGGGGGCCTGGGCATTGCTCCAGGGGCTAATATTGGTGACATCTATGCTATTTTTGAGGCAGTGCATGGTACTGCACCAAAATATGCAGGAATGGACATTGCAAACCCCACATCCCTGATTCTTTCCAGTGCCATGATGCTTAACCACATAGGATGGAAGGAAGCTTCAAACAGTCTTGAAAACGCAGTGACAAAATGCTATTCAGAGCAGAAGGTCACCCAGGATCTGGCCAGAATACTGAATATCAAGGCATTAAAATGCACTGAGTTCACAAAGGAAATAGTCAAGAATATGAAAAAGGATTGATGAGTGCTTTATGGAATATGTCCCTCTCATCCATTCCATTTACGCAAATTTCCAATGATGAACCAAATCTCTGTTTCATATATTCAACATCATTTATGGAATCTGTGTACATGTTGAGAAGGGATGGATTCCACATTTTCAGTGCCATATCTGCACTTTCTTTCAGGGAAGCATAATGGGCCAGTAGTATTATCGGCCCATTGATTTCAGGAATTATTTCAGGGATTTCCCCATATTGAAGTGTTAAAACGTGAACTGTAGCGGGAAGATCATCCACGTAATCCCAGCCATTTTCAAGTAAATGCTTTACACTATCCTTTGATTTTTCAACTTCACTTTTACCTGAGTAATAGTTTACGCCAGAATCAGGAGAATATAGTTTTGGGGCAGTTCGTTTAAGCATTTCTGAAAGCCTGTTCTTGAAGTAAATAAATTCCCGATCTGGTATGAAGTATACCTGTCCGGAAAATCCAATGTTGGATATGGAGTTGAAGGAAAGGTTCATGGATGCGTTCACCGCTTTTTCCACCTGCGAATGATCTCTCACTATGGAGGAAAAATTACCGGCGCTTCTATAACGCACATCAATTTCAGGCTTTAATGAAGTTATTTTTCTTCCCTTCCCCCAGACTGAAATTGTATCCTGGGGATTGAACCTTGAACTTTGAATGTTAGCTGTAGATCCAATCGCTGTTTCTTCCAGGATATGATCATAACCATGGATAGAATCTACAAGTTTTTCCGTAAGGGTCATGGGGGCCATGGGATTTTCTGCAGGATGAATTATCTCTATTTTCTGTCCTTTTCCAATGGAGTCTATTAATTCCATGCACATGGAAAAGATGGGAATGCCTCTGTGAATATACGCTCTCCTGGTGTTCCTGAATGCTGAAGTCAATAGTCTTCCATGTCCAAAATATCTGTAAATCTCAGGATAAGCATATGATAACAGGTATAATTTTGAAAATTCAACCTCCCTGCGGCAGGAGGAAATGGATTTTCCAGTCTCACAGCTGTAAACCCTCATCATTCCCTCATCATTCAGCATGGATGAAAGTTCTTCAAGAAGGATATTTACCACAGAAAGTGGCTCTATTAATGTTTCTTTAGTACTTTTCCCTGCTCTTGGGGTGTCCATTTCCACCTCTCCCAGAACTGTTCCATCAAATTTGTTTATCACATCCATTTTACCTCATCCTCCATGAATGGCATAGGGAACCGTATCCTTTTCCCATGGGAAAAGAGTTTTCAATGGCCCCCTGCAAGTATTCCTTTGCAAGTTTTACTGATTCTTCCATGGATTTTCCCATTGCCCTGTAGGTTGCAATGGCAGAGGACAGAGTATCTCCTGTGCCGTGGGTGTTTTTAGTTTCAATTCTCAATGAACTGTACTCACTGTATTTACCGTTGTGTAAAAGAAAATCAGTGGATTTTTGAGAGTTTTCAAGATGTCCTCCTTTCATGAGTACCGAACATCCACTTTTGTTGTATATTTTTTCTGCTGCAATTTTCATTTCCTGAACATCCCTTATCTTCATCCCGGAAAGAATCTCTGCTTCCGGAATATTGGGTGTGACAAGTTCAGCTATGGCAAGAAGCGATGACTGAAGTTCATTAATAGAGTCATCTCTTAACAGTCTTGCACCTGTTTTTGACACCATAACCGGATCCACCACAATTTTGTCAACCTTAAATTTTCTGAAGGTACTGGAAACTTCCTTTATGATTGAACCTGATTGAAGCATTCCCGTTTTTGCTGAATCCGTCCCAATATCCCTAAGAATAGAATCCATCTGTTTTGATACAAAAGAGGGGTCCAAAGGGACTATACCGTCAACACCAACGCTATTTTGAGAAGTAACTGCAGTTATGGCAGTGGTGGCAAAAGCACCAAGACATGTGATTGTTTTAACGTCTGCCTGGATTCCTGCACCTCCTCCAGAATCAGATCCTGCGACTGTCATTACCCTGAAAATCATAAAAGAATATTGCAACTTTGCATAATATTCTAACTGAAAGGTGTCAGGAACTGGCTACATTTATAGATATAGCATATATTATAATGGACGCAAAAAGATTAATATAGAGATTTCCATGAGACTTTGTGCCGACGACTTACTTACTTGACCCTAAACCTAAGGGTAGCATCCTGTTTGGGATAATAACTTCCATTCTTTCTTTGATTATTATCGGTGCAAATCCACTTTTGGGCACACTGGGGATACTTGCATCCGGAGTATTTGGTGGAATGGCTGCCAGAGGTAAAGGAAGGGGATTCCTGGCCGCTTTCATTGGTGGCATTATTGTTTCCCTGTCGCTTATTGAATTAGCATACTATTACCCGTCTTATATTCTGAATATTGTTCCAACTTATATCGGGAATTTAACTTTCTATAACCAGATCATGAATGTCATAAATGAAACATCATCCAGTTTACAAATTTCCTACCTGGGAACAGTTATAAAAATAGTGGTGGGTGGAGCGTTAATTTCTGGTGTTGGTGGTCTTATTGGCGGTACAATTCTCCCCAATGAAAACACACTGGAATCTTAATTCAGATTTCCGCAATCCCGACACTTTCAATTTTTCCATATCTTGAATTTAAAGTCGAGACCAGTTCTTTCATAAGAGTGTTTTTCTCAATCCCAAGATAACCCATTTCAGTGGGATCAAGGCCACAAGGTCTGATTTTGGAAAATCCTGTAAGAGATTCCTTTCCGTAATTAATGGAAACACCATGAAATGAAACACCATTCCTGACCTTCATCCCAACAGATGCAACTTTCCGATCTCCCATGGGTCCATTGGACACCCAGAGGCCAGGCTCATTACCAAGGTGGACAGAAAATCCAAGATTTTCAAGAGATTTAGTCACAATTTCCTCGACCCACCGGACAAATTTCCTAAGATCAGGACTTTCTCCAGGGTTAAAGACTCTGACAATGGGATACATGACAAGCTGGCCTGGCCCGTGATAAGTGACATCCCCTCCTCTCTCAACAAGTATGGGATTAAGACCGGTATAATTTTCAGGCTTTGCCTCTCTGCCAATGGTAAAAACGGGTTTATGTTCTACAAAAATAAATGTGTCCGGGATAAGGTTATCGCACCTTTGCCCGTGTATTTTTTTCTGAATCAGGAGTGTTTCCTGGTAGTCCTGCACTCCAAGATCAAGATATAGGCTTGAAGTGCAATGGTTTTCCATACGCAATCTCAGCTGATTCCTGAATTCCCTCTGAAATTGTTGGATGTGGGTGAATAGTGGATCCAACGTCCTCAATGTTCAGGCCTGCCTCAATTGCCAGAGAAAGTTCCGATATCATCTCTGATGCATGAGGGGCGGCAATGGATGCACCTGTCACAGTTCCGTCTTCAGAATAGTAAATGGTGTAGAAACCCTGGGAAATGTTTAATCCCTGACTTCTTCCGTTTGCTGCAAGTGGAAATCTTGTGCTTTTTTCACTCTTTGAGCCAGTAAAGGCAATTTCAGGATCTGAGAACACCACAAGAGGCATGGCATAGTATCCTACGTCCACAGCCTTTCCGCTGATGTTTTCAGCTGCAATTTCTCCTTCGTAGAAAGCTTTGTGAGCAAGCATGTATCCGCCTGCCACATCTCCAACAGCATAGACACCCTTCTCACTGGTCTCCATATGTTTATCAGTTTTTATGAATCCATTCTCCATCTGGAGGTTCAGGGTTTCAAGGCCAAATCCATCCACATTCGGTTTCCTTCCAATGGTGAGAAGAACATAGTCAGCAGAGAGGTTAGCGCCAGATTCCATTCTTACATAGTATCTGTCCCTTTTTTCCACTGCTGCAACTTTAGCTGAGGTCATGATTCTCATGCTCAGTTCCTTCATTCTGCGTTCAACGGGTTTTACCAGTTCAGAATCAAAACCTGTCAGTATTCCGGGAAGCATCTCTATGATGGTTACCTGTGAACCGATTTTAGAGAAAGCAATCCCCAGTTCAACTCCTATGTATCCTCCACCGATGATGATAAGATCCTTTGGAACTGTTTTGAGATCAAGTATTTCCTTATTATAGAGAATATCCTTGAATTCGTCCCTGGTAATTGGGGAAGATCCTGTAGCAATGATAAGGTTGTCACAGTTATGGGTTTCAGTCCCTATTTTTACATGCTGTTTGTCAACAATCTTTGCTTCCCCTGTTATGATCTTAACACCATAGGCTCTGCAAAGCGTTTCAACTCCGGAAACCAGCCTGTTAATCATGGTCCATTTCCAGTTCTGCCACTGGGACATGTCCACGTTATAGCTCATCCTGACTCCGGGCAATGTCTTTAGATATCCAATGCTGTTGGCCATCTCGATGAGTGCTTTTGATGGAATACACCCATAGTTCAGGCATTCTCCACCTATCTTGTTCTTTTCTATTAGCAGAACTGTTTTTCCTCTCTGTCCGAGCCTGATAGCCGAAGCATATCCCCCGGGGCCTCCACCGATAATTATGACGTCAAATTTCATGATTTCACCTTATAAGGAATGTTATGGGATTGTGCAGGAATTCCCTGACTTTTGTGATGAACCTTGCAGCGTCTGCCCCATCGATTAACCTATGATCGCATGACAGGGAAATATATGTATTTACCCCATCAAATGGTCTATGAACAGCCATAATGGCAACTTCGGGATAATTTATGATTGGGGTTGAAATGATTCCGCCGATTGTTCCGACATTTGAAAGTGTAAAGGTTGAGTCCTGCACTTCCTGGAGGGTCAACTTATTCTCCCTTGCTTTCTTTGCAAGGTCAGCAATCTCATCGGATATTTGCATAACCGATTTGTTAACTGCATCTTTTACCACTGCAACAGTCAGACCATCCGGGGTGTCAATGGCAACTCCAATGTTTATGTTTTTCCTGAAAATATATCTCTTGTTTGCTTCATCGTAGTGAGCATTTAATTTTGGAAATTCCAGTAATGAAACTGCAACAGCTTTCACGAAAAATGCAGTCATGGTAACCTTGGTTCCTTTTTCCTTGAAATCATTCAGGGATTTAGTGATTTGCTCAAGATTCACAGTCTCAGCAACCATGAAATGTGGCATTATCTGTTTGGATTTCGTCATTTTATCGAATATAATTCTCCTTAATCCTTTAGGCTCGAAAATCTGGTCAGTTCCATTTGCTTCCGGAGCTTTTACAGGTACTGCCTCCTGCGCTGGAGGTTGGGCTGCGGCTGGAGCTTCTTCTGCAGTTTTCTCAGGTTGTGGTTCTTCAGCCGGTGGAGCTGCTTCAACTTTTTGCTCTGTAGCAGGTGCTGCCTCCACTTTGGGCTCTTTTTTCTCCCTTTCTGTCCTTTCGAGATCCTCTATGGTGATTCTTCCATTAGGACCAGTGGGCTTCACGGTATCAATATCAATTCCTCTCTCCCTGGCAAGCCTTCTAATGGTTGGTGTTGCAAGGGCTTTTCTTTCTCCAGCTTTTTCATCCATTTCTTTAACCTCTTCATGCTCTTTTTCGCTGGTCTTTTTTGCTGAAAGTGATTCCTTATCACCTTTTACATCGTGAGTTTCCTTCTTTGGAGAAACCACGGCAGGTTCATCATCATGACTCTTTCCGTCGTCGATTTCTATGATCACATCTCCGACTTTCACCACTTTACCCGCAGGGTAAACCAGCTTCACCACTTTTCCCTCAACTGGGGAAGGTATGCTGATGTTGACCTTATCCGTCATTATTTCAACCATGTCCTGTTCTTTCTTGACGGTTTGGCCCTCTTCCAGCAGCCACTTGATTATTTCTCCTTCAGTAACTCCTTCACCAATATCAGGTAACTTAAACTTAAACATTTCGATCACCTGAATTCTTGGATTCTATTTATGGCTTTCAGTATTCTTTCCTCATTTGGCAAATAGTACTCTTCAAGTCTGTATGGGAAAGGAATGTCAGGCCCGCACACCCTCAATATTGGTGCGCTCAGGTATTCCACTGCCCTCTCACTAAGGAATGCAGAAATCTCTGCACCCATCCCCAAAGTTCTTGGCGCTTCATGCACGATTATTGCCTTACCGGTCTTCTTCACTGAATTAAGGATAGTTTCCCCATCGTAGGGCATGATAGTTCTAAGATCTATAACATCGGCATCAATGGAATGCTTAGTAACAGTGTTCATCACAGTTGGAACCATGGAACCATAGGTAATGAAGGTCATGTCATTTCCCTCATGAACCATTGAAGCCTTTCCAATAGGTATGCTGTATTTTTCGTCTGGAACTTCAGATTTTATGCTTCTGTACAGTCTCTTAGGCTCAAGGAACATAACTGGATCATTGTATTTCATTGCAGAAATAAGGAGACCTTTTGCATCATAAGGATTGGACGGTGAAAGCACAGTAAGTCCGGCTGTATGTGCAAAGTAAGCCTCGCCGCTCTGGGAATGGTAAAGTCCTCCCCTGATTCCACCACCATATGGGGTTCTCAGTACCATTGGAACATGATATTCTCCACCACTTCTGTACCTCATTTTGGCTGCCTGGTTTACAAGCTGGTCAAAGGCCGTGTATATAAAATCCTGGAACTGTATTTCTGGAACTGGCCTCAATCCGCTCAGTGCCATTCCGATTGCCATTCCGACTATTCCAAGTTCAACAAGAGGGGTATCCATAACTCTTTCACTGCCGAATTTTGCCTGCAGTCCTTCTGTTACCCTGAAAACTCCTCCATCTTTTCCAATGTCCTCTCCCAGAAGTATAATGGAATCATTCTCAGCCATGAGGAGATCCAGTGTTGAATTTATGGCCTGCACCATGTTAAGCTGTTTCGAACTCATAATATCTCCCCCTTTTCCTCCTCAATAATCCAATTGGGTTTCTCATAAACATCAGTGAAAATGCTTTCAGGCTTAGGGGCAGGTATCTTCTCTCTTTCATCGAATATCCTGTCAATGGTCTCCTTTGAGTCAGTTTTTATCTTCTCAATTTCTTCCTTTGTAAGATAATTTCTTTCAATCATTCCTTTCTCAGCAATAATCAACGGATCTTTTTCGCTTCCGTCTGTAATCTCTGCTGTTCTGTATTTATTAGGATCATCAGAGGTGGAATGTGGGCCAATTCTGTAACTGACCGCCTCAATAAGGACGGGCTTTCTCTCTTTCCTTACAGTTTCCACTTCTTTCTTTGCGGCTTCATACATGGCAAAGAGGTCATTTCCATCAACTTTTATTCCTCTCATTCCATATGCCTCAGCCTTTTTCCAGATTTCCACTCTGGTCTGTTTTTCAATGGGAAGTGAAATGGCCCATCTGTTGTTTTCACAAAGGAAAACCAGGGGGAGATCATATACTGCAGCCATATTCATTGCAGCGTGAAAGTCAGGAGTAGAGGTGGAGCCATCTCCGAATGTTGCTACAACAATATTCTTCTTTTTCCTGTATTTAATTTCATATGCTGCTCCGGTTGCAGGAGGAAGATTTGCGGCAACAGGGCTCTGTACAGACATAAAATGGAATTCCTTTGAACTGTAGTGTGAAGGCATCTGCCTGCCTTTCTCACTGTCCGAAGAGTTTCCCATAACCTGATCTATTATTGCAGCAGGTGGAACCCCCCTGTGAAGCATAAACGGTACATCCCTGTAATACTCGTAAATGATATCCTCCTTCTCCAGAGTCATAGAAAGGCCAATCTGCAAAGCCTCCTGGCCTATAGTTGGGGTATAAAATCCAACTCTGCCCTGTCTCTGTGACATTACTATCTTTCTGTCCAGTGCCCTGGAAAGGGCCATGGCTTTGTATGCTTTCACAAATAATTCTTTCTCATCCATCTCTTATTCACCTTGGTTTAGATTGATATTTTTCATTGCCCATGCCTCAAAGGCTCTGTAGGATGTCCTCACCAGGGGCCCTGAGGCTACGAACTTGAATCCCTTCTCTTTTCCCACTATCTCGATGTTGCGAAATCTCTCCATTGAATTGTATTCTGTTACTGGAAGCTGTTTTTTTGAAGGCCTGAGATACTGCCCGACTGTCAGGATATCAACTCTGGCATCCAGCAGATCATCCATTGCTTCAAATACTTCCTTATCGGTTTCACCGTGTCCAAGCATTATGGAGGATTTTGTAATCATTTCAGGGTATGTTTCCTTTACATACCTCAAAACGGAAAGAGATTGATCATATGATGCCCGGGCATCCCTTATTACGGGAGACAATCTCCTGACGGTCTCAATATTGTGCGCAAGAACATCTGGCCTCGCTTCGATAACTTTCCTGATAAGCGATCTCTCTCCCCTGAAATCAGGAATAAGGCACTCTACCTTTACACCAGTTTCTCTTATGAGCTTGACGGTTTCCGCGTAGTGACTCGAACCCTGATCCACCAGATCATCCCTGTCCACCGAGGTGATTACAGCATATTTGATTCCCATGGAACTTACAGCCTCACTGACCTTTCTTGGCTCATCCGGATCCAGTGGTTCCATGTTTCCGTGGGTTACGGAGCAGAATCGGCATCCCCTGGAACAATTTTTTCCAAGTATCATGAAAGTTGCAGTGCCAGACTCCCAGCACTCAGTAAGGTTGGGGCATCTAGCCTCTTCACAAACTGTGTTCAGTGTCCTGGTTCTAAGGATACTGTTTACCTCAGAGAATTTTTCTCCTGAAGGCAGTTTAATCTTAACGTAGTCCGGTCTCTGCATTATTGAGGTTGTATCTATTTTTGATATACTAAATTATGCTTTTTTATATAGACGGATTGAGCCTGAATAACGTTAGCTTAGAAACTTTTATTACTCCTTTAAAAATCATGGCTGAAAATTGGGGCTGTAGCTTAGCATGGTTTGAGCACCCGGCTGATAACCGGGAGGTCACCGGTCCGAATCCGGTCAGCCCCATC
>JAKAWY010000085.1 GCA_021816745.1 Thermoplasmata archaeon | reverse complement strand
GGCCCCCTTTCATCAGTTTCAAGTTTCTCCGTTATGGATAATCCTGATGTCTGCTCGTCAATGAGTTTTTGAGCCATCTCCAGCCTGTCCTGGGGTATCCATCCCTCCAGCACTGAAATGCTCCCTGAGGAGGGCATCTTCATGGCCACTTCGTATTTCTTGGCCTCAATCTCCAGAGCCTCCCTGATGGCTGTAATGTCTGCATAATATTTTTCTGACAGTGAATCCAGGCCCTTCATGACCTTGTCAATGTTGGCCTGGTCATCCTTCCTGATCTGTTCAAGCTCGGCCAGCTTGTGCTTTGGAACTCCATGCATGGGTGGAACATATATGGGTTTCTCTGAAAGTCCGTTGAACTCCTTTGCCACTTCCTTCTCCATCCCGTTTGGGACAGTCAGGATGGTGAAACCGTTTCCCTTTATGGTCACTGCATCCTTTAAACTGGTGGAATGCTGGCCCTTTATAATGTAAGAAGAAACAGTTGAATTGCTGAGCCAGTCCATTTCCAGCTCCATATCCTTCAGGTAGGAGAGAATCTCTATCCTGTTGCTCACGTCCTTCATGTTTACCTTGAGCTGTTCCATGGCCTCATAGGCAACTTTCACGTCATGATCGATCTTAATCCGGGAAGCAGCATCCAGTATCTCTTCCAGTGATTCAAACTTCCTCCTTCCTGTCACCTTCCTGTGTGGCAGCAGATTCTCAAAGGACCTGAAAGCGGTGAGCCTCTCAATAACCTCATCCCTTCTGGGCATGATGTTGGATTCCTTCAGGAATTCCTTTACTTCCTGGCCCGTCTCTTCCACCTGGACAACCCTGAGGTCATGCAGTATGGTGAGAACGTCATGTGCCCTGTCCCTGACACATATGATCCTGATCTTTTCCATCTGCACCGGCCTGAATGCCATCTTATTCACTCACACTTTCCTTCATGATGTGAAGGACAATATCCACGATCCTGCCATCGCTGGCATCAACCTTAATTCCTTTTGAATCTTTCTGGGCCTTCTGCCTGCTCTCCTCCATGATTGCCTCAACCTTTCCCTTCATCTCTTCAATCTTTGAGTTGAGCTGTGACTCCATGGTGGATTCCTTTTTTTTGCAGGACTTCTCCATGTCATCCCTGGCTTTCTTCACCGTGGATTCACTCTCCTGGGTGGCCTCCAGAATCCTGGCCCTGATTTCGTCTTCCTTCTCTTTTATCTTCCTGATCTGCTCAATTCCGTCTGTAGTCATAATTTCACCATAAGAACAATCACAAGCACGATGATGATGAACCTCAAAGGAAACATATACCTTCTAATGGCATAGAATATCCTCTGCTCCCTGTTCATCTCATCAAGCCTGTATACTTTCCCCCCTTTCCATGCTATCTCCCTCATCCTCCTGGGCAGTTATCTTCTTCTTCACCATCTTCAGCGTGGTGAAGGTGTCTCTTTCAAGCTCATCGAGTCTCATTCTTATGTATTTTGACTGCTCCTTGAGCCTGGGAATCATCACATACTCTATGGCATTGGATCTTCTTTTAGTCTTGTCTATTTCATGGAGAAGCTTCCTCATGGCCTTCTCCTTCTCCACCACGTTTATGAGGCTTTTGAACAGCCTCTCATATGAGTTGATTGCATCATTGACGGAAGCGGGTACAGATATGGCCCTCAGTCTTTCGCTGAGTACCGCCATCTCCATGGATATTCCAATCTCTGGTATCTTTACACCCATCACATTCTTTGCCTTTATGTGAACCTGGGACTCCCCCGCCATGAATCCAATTCTTTCAATTGTAAGCCTGCCCTCTGATATCTCGGCCCTGGCTATGGACTCCATGGCCATTCCAACGTCATTCCTCAGTGCCTCCCTCATGCTCCTGAGTTCCTTGGCCATTCCAAGAAATTCCATGATAAGGGCTGACCTCTTCATCTTCAGCAGATCATACCCTCTCTGGGCGAGCTTGATCCTCTTCCTTATCTGGATCAGCTCTATTCTTGTGGGCTTGACGTTTACCGACGGCAGGTTATCACTTCCATTTTCCGTATTTGGTTATGAAATCTCTCTTGAGTCTCTTCATTTCAGTTTCAGGGAGCTTTGACAGTAGATCGTAGCTCAGTGAAAGGGTGTCCTCTATGGTTCTGTCCTCGTAGAGTCCCTGGTTCACGTATTTCTTCTCAAACTGGTCAGCGAAGGCAAGATAGCTCCTGTCGCTGGAACTGAGGGATTCCTCTCCCACTATGGCGCTCAGGGATCTTAGATCCTTTCCGCCTGCATAGGCAGAATACAACTGGTCTGCGACTCCCCTGTGATCCTCCCTTGTCCTTCCCTTTCCAATACCCTGGTTCATCAGCCTTGAAAGTGATGGAAGCACATCCACTGGAGGATATACTCCCTTTCTCAGGAGATCCCTGCTCATGACGATCTGGCCCTCCGTGATATATCCTGTAAGATCAGGTATGGGGTTTGTGATATCGTCCCCGGGCATGGTCAGGATTGGAATCTGTGTGATTGATCCATTCTTTCCCCTGATCTTGCCTGCCCTCTCATATATGGTGCTCAGATCTGTGTACATGTATCCCGGGAAACCTCTTCTTCCTGGAACCTCTTCCCTGGCTGAGGATATTTCCCTCAATGATTCACAGTAATTTGTCATGTCTGTAAGGATTACCAGCACGTGGTATTCCTTTTCATAAGCGAGGTATTCCGCTGCAGTCAGAGCCACTCTGGGAAGGATGATCCTCTCCATGGATGGATCTGATGAAAGGTTGAGGAAAATGGCTGCCCTGTTCAGTGAACCAGTTTTCCTGAATTCGTTCATGAAGAAATTTGCCTCTTCACTGGTTATTCCCATGGCACCGAATATAACTGCAAAACTGTCATCAGTCTTCAGGGTTCTTGCCTGCCTGGCTATCTGTGCGGCCAGCATGTTGTGCGGCAATCCCGATCCTGAGAATATGGGCAGTTTCTGTCCCCTGACCAGTGTGTTCATGCCGTCAATGGTGGATATACCTGTTTCAATGAATTCTGAAGGCTCTTCCCTGGAATATGGGTTAATGGCGTCTCCCACAATTTCCCTCTTTTCCCCTGATGAAATATGGGGGCCACTGTCTATGGGGTCTCCAAGTCCGTTGAATACCCTTCCCAGCATCTCGTCCGAGGCTTTGATCCTTGCAGTCTCGCCCCTGAATCTTACGGTGGTGTTTGTGTTGTCAAGTCCTGCAGTGGGCCCGAATACCTGCACTATTGCAAGTCCATTCCTTGTATCCAGCACCTGTCCGGCCTTTATCTCACCGCTGGACGTTTCGATGGTGACCATTTCGTTATATCCTGCGTCCTTTACTCCCTCAACAAACAGAAGGGGGCCACTTATCTGACTTATGCTCTTGTAACCAATCTTAACCATTTAACTCACTCCCTTACCCTTGCTATGTCAGCATCAACGGACTTTACCGCATCCCTGAAGTATTTTTCAAGATCCGCATCCCTGGTCTCCTTAATCCTGGATATCTTCTCCCTGGAGGGCATGTTCTGCAGTGAATCCATGGTGATGCCTTCTGTGACAGCCTTTTCTATACTGTCAGCGTAATGCATGATGAGTTTCATCATGGTGTCCTGCTTCTTCAATGAACAGTACTGATCAACCTCGTCAAAGGCGCTCTGCTGAAGGTAGTCTTCCCTGATGATCCTTGCCACATCCAGTGTGACTTTCTCCCTGTCAGGAAGTGCATCGTATCCCACCAGTTGGACAACTTCCTGCAGTTCTGCCTCTTTCTGGAGAATGCCCATCATCCTGGAGTACATGCTGAACCATTCCTTGGATGCGTTCTC
>JAKAWY010000084.1 GCA_021816745.1 Thermoplasmata archaeon | reverse complement strand
GATAGACTGTGATACCAATATAAATCAAGAAAAAATTAATATCCTAACACCTTTTAACCAGATGATTACAATGGGAAAACTAAGCAGGGACGTTTATATGGTTTCCGGAGGTGTAACCAAATTTACCAAAGCATCTCCAGATATGGATTTCAGGTTGAGGGTCAAAAAAGCATTTGATTATGCTATGAACGATGTCAATATGGGGCTGAAGGATATTGATGGTTCTGTAGCATCGTATTTTTCAGATCATTTCCAGAGACAGCTGATGTCCGGAGTTATGGTTCAGGATTACCTTGGGCTTACTCCAAAGCCAAGCAGAAGAGTAGAAGGAGGAGGCGCCACAGGTGGCCTTTCATTCCAGGCTGGTGTCGAGGAAATCGCATCAGGCAGGATGGACACCTGTGCAGTGTACGGATTTGAAACCATGTCTCATGTGAACACATGGAAGGGAAATGAGTTCATTGCACTGGCCAGCGATACAAACTTTGACTATCCTGTAGGTGGATTCTATACTGGATATTATGCAATGATGGCCGTAAGGTATATGCACGAATTCGGTGCCACCGTAGAACAGCTGGCAAAGGTATCAGTGAAAAACCATAAGAATGCACTTCACAACCCTTATGCACAGAGTCCCATGGATATCACCGTTGAGGATGTAAGAAATTCACCCATGGTGGCATACCCGCTCACAAGGCTGGATGTCTGTGCCATGTCCGATGGTGCGGCAGTTGCCATACTTGCAGATGAGAAAAGAGCCTTTGAACTTTCTGACAACCCAGTGAAAATCAGGGGAATTGGTAGCGGAACTGACACCATGAGGCTATCTGACAGGCCCTTTGGAAAGGTTCCATTGCTTCCGCATGAGAAAGAGAGCGATTACAAGAATCTTCAATATCCGGGTGTCCATTCTTTCAGGGCTGGAAGAAGCGCAGCTGCTGAAGCTTATAAAAATGCAGGCATCACTGACCCCCTTGAGGAAATTGATCTGGTTGAACTGCATGATGCGTACACATCATCCGAGATACAGACCTACGAGGATCTTGGTCTATGCAAATACGGTGAGGGTGCAGATTTCGTATCTGAGGGAAAGGCTGACTTAAAAGGAAAAGTGCCTGTTAACCCATCAGGTGGATTGCTTGCCTGTGGTCACCCGGTTGGAGCTACAGGAATTATGCAGGCTGTTTTCACTTTCTGGCAGCTGCAGGGAACAGTGAAGAAACACTTTGGGAATGACAAGCTTCAGTTGCACAAACCCAAGAACGGGCTTATACACAGCCATGCAGGAACAGGAACTTATGTCACGGTTTCAATAATGGAGGCGGTAAAATGAGTATTGATTATAACGCAAAGATGCCAGAGAAGCAGGATGTAACTGAAGTCTACAATGTGGATCCACTTACAGTGAAATCCCATTATGAGATCGACTACATTCACAGCTATGCACAGGACTCTGAGTTCTTCAGGGCCATGGGAAAGAAGAAGCTTATGGGAAGCAAATGCAAAAAGTGCTCCTATACCTATGGAACCCCAAGATCACACTGCATGATGTGTGGAGCAGAGACAGAATGGTATGAACTCCCCCAGATCGGTAAGATACACACCTTTACAACCTGTTACTTTGGCAGTGAGGCATTCCTTAAAGAAACTCCGTTCAACCTGATCATGGTGGAGTTCGAAGGCGTGGACTCACTCTTTATGTCCAGGCTTATCGGTGCTGAACTTGAGGACATGAAGATAGGCATGAAAGTCAGGGCAAGGTTCAAGAGAAATCTGGAGTTCAGCCCAACAGACGTCTACTTCGTCCCGGTTGAGGAAAAGTGAGCAATAACAACAACCCAAATTTTTTTTCCAATAGGGACAGGAATGTATTCCTCCTGAACATGCAATCGCAGCTGGACAGGGGAGCACTCCTCTCAAGATATAGCAGGACAGCAAACCCTGATATAAGGGATCTTTTTGACAGGGAATTCCTGACCAATTCAGGAAGAGGAAAAGAGTTTTATGAAAAAATATTCCTGGAATACGGGGATGAATCCGTCGCAGAGCTCGTTACAGTTCAGGCTGGAATACAGAATGTATCCAACGTGGCTGTAAAAATTATAGAGGAATCCAGGATTGGGCTGTCGTACCTGGAGAAATCATCACGTTACGTGAGATACGACAAAAAACAAAACGGCAGGTTTCCTTACCTTCTTTTTGAAAATACGGGCCTTCCTGACAAATTTGAAGAATCATACAAAGCATTAATGGAATCACTATTCATTTTTTACGAGCAGTCCCTGGATAAGATTACAGCTGATCTCAGGGAAAGATATCCAAGGGAACAGTTTGGCAAAAGCGGAGACAAAATTGCCGATAAAGCATATGAATCCGCCCTTCGTGCAAGGACACTGGATGATCTCAGGGCTATACTGCCCGCTTCCACATTGACGAATATGGGTATATCCGGTAATGCAAGATCCTTTATTTCTCTTATACAGCGCCTTAGTACTTCTGGCCTGAAGGAAGCATCAGATCTCTCAGATGCAATCTATTCAGAGCTGGAGGAGGATTACGGACAGATCATAAGATCAGCAAGAAATAAGCATGGACTGAACCTGATTCATTATAATAAGGAAAGAAATGATTATTTTGCCTATAACCCCATACACCAGGATTCCTGCTGCAAACTGATCAGTTACGGTAAAAGCAACCTGGACAGGCTTCCAGAACTTTTGGGAATGTCCCATACTGAAAAAAGTGAATTTATAAGGAAAGCTGGAGATCTTAGAAATGGAAGGAGGGACAAACTTCCGAGAATTTTTGAGCTTGTGGATCTTACTTATTCTCTTAAGATGAATTATGGTATATTCCGTGAATTCCAGAGGCACAGATTTATGGGTATTACACGCTCTCCACTTGGCACTTCTGATGGTTTCCAGGTTCCAGAACTCATAAAGAAAAATCCTGAGTTAGACAAAAGATTCAATTCACTTGTAGAGGAATCAATGAAATTGCACAGTGATCTATTGAAGGCCGGTGCAAATGCCAATGCTGCACAGTACGTTCTTCCTTTCTGCATGTACTGTACTGTCCTGGTGCATACAAATCTCAGGGAACTGGTCTATTATTCTGAGTTGAGAACCACACCTCATGCTCATGCTGACATTAGAAAACTCTCACTGGAGATGGTGGATCAGTTTCTAAATTTAGAAAAGGAATGCACCCCTATTTTCAAGTTTTTGGACAGAAATGAATACCCGCTGGGGAGATATTCCCAGGAATACAGGAAAGAAACAAAGAACGAAAATCTGCAAAAAGATACAAAATAATTTTATTCAATGCAGGTACGCACATAGGTAAAACATAAATCCATAATGGCATACACAGTTGATGGGAACAAAGCACAGTTATCTTGAAGATCCGTACAGGAAGGAAAGCAGTGGCACGGTGACATTTGTGGAATTCACGGATATCATAGTGGACGACTCCATACTCTTTCCAGTTTCATATGGGCAGCCCAACGACAAAGGTGCCATATACATTGATGAAAAGAAGTTTGAGATTGTGGATGTATGGGATGACGGAGAAGGCATTCACCTGATCTCACATGATACCTACCCTCAGGATTGCAAGGGAAAAACCGTAAGGCAGGAAGTGGACTGGGATATCAGGTACAACCATATGAAATTCAGGACAGCCATGAGAGTCATAGCAGGTATTTCTTACGAAAAATATGGGGCAACACACAGGTTAAACCAGACATATGAGGATTATGCATGGATTGACCTGGAATTTGCAGAAATTTCTGAGGAAATTGTCAGGGAAATAGAAGCTGAGGCAAACAAAATTCTTGCTTCTGCCATCGAACCGACCTACAGGGTTCTCAGCAGGGAACAGTTTCTCAATGATAAAGGGCTGATGGCCATTACAAAATCAAAGGTTCCTGACATTCCGGAAATCAGGACCGTGAAAGTCGGTACTCTTCCTGAAATGATGGAAATGGGAAC
>JAKAWY010000083.1 GCA_021816745.1 Thermoplasmata archaeon | reverse complement strand
AGCCTGGCTGTGTATGTGGTTTCTCCTCCCTGTTCATCGTCTTCCACAATGAACTCAATGTTGCAAATAAGTTCCTGCATTTTCTCACCTGAGGCTGATAACTTTATAATTATTTAAATGTTATGTGTGTGCTAAATGGACTTTCCAAAGAAAGATGATTAATATTGCCAAGCTTTTGAAACGATAATCTGAATGAACAAAATCTTAAAAATCCTTTATACCATAAACCCTTTATATCAAAAAATATTCTAAAGATGTGATAGAATGTAAAGTGTCTAGGCCCATAGACAATATCATTTTGGAAGAAATATTCAAAAAGCATATGGATAAGATACATTTTGTAAAGGGTTACATGACTGAAACTGCAAAAGCCATGACAATAATCGGGGAAAAATTATCTTCCAATTCTAAAAAAAGTTTAACATTTGTTCTTTCATCATTTTATGATAGAAGTTCCGAGGAAATATTATTGGGGAGGCCAGATATGGAAAGTTCTATTTTAGACATATGGGCTGGAGTAACTGAGGAAATTGAGGAAAAATTATACAAAGATATTCAGAAAATATCTACTTCCATTGGTGGAATTGTACTTAGAAAAGAAAGTTCCTCCCTATAAATCTATTAATTTAGATAAACATTATAATGAGAATTAATGAAAAAAAGGCTGAAAGAAATAAGTTTGAATATTTAAAAAGAGACAGAGAAGTCTTCTTGTCAGGGTTTTTCATAAATTTATATGAATAATGGATAAGTGGAGAAACAAGTACAAGTGTCACTATCAGGTATATAATAGGATGTATTTCTACAAAGTAAATCATTATCGAGAATATTGACAGAAGAAATGCTGAAAATGCTATATATTTGGCTGATATTTTGTCAGGATACATAACAGGTAGCATTGGAACCCCTGCATTCGAATAATCTTCCCTGTAAAGGTATGCAATGCTCCATATATGAATAGGGATCCAGATAACCACCATAGTAAACAGAAACCATGGGATAATTGAAAACGCATCAGTAACCACGTACCATCCGATCAAAACAGGCAATCCTCCAGAAAAACCGCCAAATACTATGTTCCATGAACTTTTCCTTTTAAGAAAATAACTGTATATCAACACATTGTCAACGATTCCAGCAATCATGAAAAAAGCGGCATAATACCTTTCAAAGACTAAAAGGGGGACGATAGAAAGAAATATCAGGGCAATTCCGAAGGTCATAGCGCCTGATGGTGAAATCATTCCTGTTACCAGCGGTCTCTTTTGAGTTCTCTTCATTATTGAGTCGATGTCCCGGTCAATATAATTTGTAATTGCTTCAGATCCTGCTGTTCCTGCAATCAATGTAAAAGTTGCCAACATGATTAGGGATAATTCCGGGAGTGGGTTGGTTCCAGCTCCAATAATGGCACCTACTACTCCAATGTACACCAAAAGTCCCCAAACCCTGGGTTTTGTGTATTTCAGGTAGATCAATATCTCACCTGCAATTTTCATAATATCGATATATAAATGAAGGTAATAAATTATATCATTTATGAGATATATAAAAAATTTTTAATTATTGATCGTTTATACACATTTTCTCCATTTTTCTCTCATTTATAAAAATGGATACTCTATAAAATATATTTCATTATTTTAAATATTGGGACAGTAATGGATATGAAATGCATAACAGTTAAGGTAAAACATTAAATATGGATAAAAATATTAATCATTATGACTGTATTTATAAAAAACATGAGCGAGTTTAAAAAATTTCTCCAGGACCCAAGTTATAATTCTATGTCTACATTGATTTTCATTACTTTCTTTCTGTTCATAGGAGCATTGCTTCCTGGTGTCAATTGGTTTAGCCTTGGAGATTTTAGCCTTGAAATGGTAAATTTTTTCCATACAGTAATGATACCTTTTGTTTTCCTCTTATTAATTTACTCATCAGAACTTCTTAGTTTGCATCCCTTTGAGAAGAAGATGGTAAATTTGAGCACCTATCCTATTCTGTTTCTTACTTTTCTGGGTCTAATATTTTTTTATCCTTCTTATACTCAGAATCTTGATTACATTATACAGGCAATGAGAGATGTATGGATGCTTATTCTTGCATTGATGTTTTTTATATCCCTTCTCATGTTTCCGTTCAAGGAAAAAGATAAATTCAGGAAAATCTGGGGTGCATATTTCCTTATCTTTGTTGGAACCATATCCGTGGGAATTGCTTCAATAATGGGAATGATCTATGAATATGGTTCACTGTTTTCATTTTCATCAATTCCATGGTTTAATAATTATGTGACTGGATGGGGTGGTCTTGAAACATTTTTGGGAAATATCATTACATCTCATTCACACCAGATGTTGCCTGCTTTGATGGCAGGAATAGTAGCACTTGCGTCCATCAGCTTTGGGTACGAAAAATTACCACTTGTGAAAAGAAGCATAGTAAATATTGGACTTCTAATTGCAATAATTGGTGTAATCTCAATGAGTTATATTTACTTCATCTCCTCTTTTGGAACCTATGCCATTCCATCGATTTTCATAGTGCCTGGGACATATGGAATGAATGCCCTTGCACTGGATGACAGCCAGACAAGCTTAATTGGATTTGGTGCCCTCATTTCCATAATCGGCCTTTACTATGCTCTTTCTTTAAAAAGACCTGAAAAACTTCTCCAAGCTTTAGAAATGTATGTGTGGATTGCGACAATGGCCGTTATGATAGTTATAGGATATTCCATAGAATTTAACGAAACTTATTATGGTTTCGGTGCCTCAGGCTCTCCACCAAATGGTGGGCCTGGTTATCTCTACGATATGGCTTTCACTGATGGCCACCTGCTCTATGCATTTTTCCTAATGCCACTTCTTGCAGGAATAATTCTTGTGTTCATACATTTTATAAAAAGCCACGAGTTTCTCAAGAATATTGCAACACTATTCGCAGTTGCAGGCATAACGATTGGGGGCCTTGGCGTTCTAATATACACTATGACCCTATCATGGTACATAGAGGCCATAGGACTTGGCCTTGTTATTGTATCCATTCTGTTCATGACTTTGCCGTTCACTGAAACAATAACAGGGAGAATCAGGCATTCACTGCAACAGGATAAATAAATGTAGTGATATACTTTAATGGTGTAGATGGAAGGGGAAACTGGGTAGGTTCACGAGCTTTGCAAAAACCCGTGCTCCTCTATATTTTTCTGATAATGGTCTAATCCAGCCCAAATTGATTGTTCTTATTTATGCAGGAGTTAATAATTTTTCATAAAATCTTGTTTTCCAATAAGAAAAATTGAATTCATTTTGATTGCAATGAAATGATTGCAATATCCTCACTGCGAAAATAGTATCGGTAGGTAGGATCTTCAAGGAACTTTATGTTGAATCTGATACCTTCATTCCAGAATGAGCTATAACATGATCCGAAATTATAAGTCATATAAATGTTAGACCATAGGTAAGTCAAAGGTAGATGTTTCCGTATGGTCATATTCGATATCTTGTAATTGACTGAAACTTAGGTTTAAAGTTGAATTTATATGGTGTCAGGGGAGTTAAAAACATAGATATTTTGAAATTTAAGTTTACATCATTTAATAATAAAATCAGAAGCGTAAATAAAAAAAGAATCAAGAAAACAATTTGAGTTCATTAAAATTATGGCTCGGTATAAGAAGACTATAAAAACTCAACATTGTCAGTTACATTCAACATCTCCTATCCAAGCAAATCTTGATTAATGTCTTACGTCGCTTTTAAATTTACTGAAGTTTTACGTATAAAATGCGGGGTAAATTGCGGATGAATGACTTTTTTTAGGTTCAATGAATTAATCTTTGTATATTATAAAACCGACAATTTCAGTTAATGATCTTTTGAAGCTATTGAATACCATAAGTAAATTATTATAGATTGAAATAATAAATCAAAAACGCTTTAAAAATCTGAATCTGGGCAAGTTTTTATAACTACATTGTATACCGAACATGGTTAAATTGGATAATTACGACGCATCTAAAATTGAGGTGCTGGAAGGATTAAAAGCTGTCAGGAA
>JAKAWY010000017.1 GCA_021816745.1 Thermoplasmata archaeon | reverse complement strand
GCACATGAATGGTGAAATAAAATCTCCTAAAGCATTGCTCGTTGATCTGGATGATACAATAATAGGAAACGAAATAATGAAAATCCAATGCCTTTACAGGACAATTGACAGATTCAGAACTGAGATGAGCCACATTGAACCAGTTGAATTTGTCGAGACTTTTCTTAGTTTAGGTGAATCATTCTGGTCTGATATGGATCGTAACAGGATATGGAGAATGAAACTCAGGGAAGCTTGGAAATTGATCATGGAAGATGTTCTGTTGAAACTTGGAATTGACGATTCTAATCTTGCCAATAAAATAGCTAACAGATATGCAAAGGAACGGAATGATTCCCTGTTTCTGTTTCAAGGTTCAAGGGAAACATTGGAAAAACTCCGCCAAAGCGGGGTAATCCTTAGTTTACTTACAAATGGAAACTCTGAGACTCAAAGGGAAAAGATAAATCGGTTTTCTCTCGAAGAATTTTTCGACCATATATTTATCGAAGGTGAGGTGGGTATTGGTAAACCTGACCCAAGGGCTTATTCAAACGCTTTAAATGTTATGGGGGTAAATCCGTCTGATACATGGATGATCGGTGATAACATTCAACTGGACGTGAACCAGCCACAATTAATGGGAATAAAGGGTATATGGATCGACAACAAGCCATACCCCGGCATTAAAAAAGATGGCATAAGCCCATTTCATACAGTAAAATCATTCCACGAAGTACTAAGCATAATGTGAATAAAAAGCTGAGCAAATATCAAAATTATCCTGTCGTATAAAGTGGACTCATTACGATAGGAATTGCTTTTTAAAAAAAATTAAAATAATGGATTATAGGGGAACAATTCTTACTATGTTGCTTCCCCTGATGATAACAGATCCAAGTTTTCTTGTGGTTTCAGCTCCCACTTCTTCCACATCATCCATTACCATATTCATATACTCATCGAATCCAGTAAGTGTTCCTTCCATGATTCTGTTGTCTTTCAGCAAAAGCGAAATTTTCCTGTTAAGGTTCTCTTCAAGCAGTTTCATTGGCATCATTTTTTTTCACCATTAGTTATATTCTTCGTCGTCCAGTTCTTCCCTTTTCATGATGAACTGAACCAGGCCCCTTACAACTTCCTTCATGTCGTCAAGCTCTTTTTTCATGGTGGTGATTTCCTTGCTCATTCTCTCCATTTCCTTGATATTTATACTGTTAACCATGATTTCACCTAAATTTTGAGTTTTCCGTAGTCAGGTGCGATCTTCCTGTTTTCTGTTCTCTGGCAATTTTCGCAATACAGGTCCGGGAGTTGTGCTTTTAACACTGTTCTGCACCTTGAGCATCTTGATTTCAGGACACCGAGATTTGAGCCATTCAGGGTGAGTTCTAAGTTCTGTCCGACCCTGATAACTTTTCCCCTTATTAGGTCACCGATTCTCACAGGGGGCTGATGCACCTCATCCCTGCGGCCTCCACCTAGTCTGATGTAACCTTCTGCCATGCAATTGACAAGGCTATTACCTTTCTGAACTCCTGCCACAGAGATCAATATCTGCTTCTGGTCACTCTTTGTCACCTGTCCATAAACTGTGTCACCATTGAAGAATCTTAGTTTTCTCTTTGATCCTTCTATTGATATGGATAGTCTCTGATCGTTCTTTACAACCTCACCTTGCACCAACGCCACAAGTTTTCCATCCACTTCGGTGACATTTCTGCCGGGAACATATTCCTCAGCAACGCCCACATTATCACCGGGGAGAACTAATTTCTCAAAAGATGAACTCATTTTCAATCAACTAATGGGCTTCATAATCTTACGTTATTTATTAATCTTTTGAATAAACCCACTTATTATTCTTCCATAACATTCTGCATTGTGATAATAAAGAATGCAAATTTTAACTAATTGATATCAATTCAGAACTGTGATAAAAAATCAGAAATTTTTTGCTCTTTCAAGGACAGGAAAATTCGTTTCCGGAGAAAAAGAGCATGATTTTCCACTTATGATAACCAGGAATGATATTTCATCTCTATTTCAGGAATATCACATAATGGGAGAAAAATGTGAACCAAAGGAAATTTCTGATGATCATGGCAAACTTGACTATCTTGAAAGCGAGAATTTTATTGTAGTTTCCACATTGTCTCCTAAACGTTTCAGCCCGAGAATTCTATTGAGGATAATCACCAGGATTAGGAAAAATCTTGGGTATCAGAAATTACTTTACATTCCCGGGATATCAGATCCTTACCTTATCCCTGCCCTGTTTTATATCGGTGTAGACGTATTTGACAATATTACAGCCAAGCTTGAGGGATCGATGGGTACCAAATATACTATTTTTGGAAGATCAAATGGTATTCCGGATTATTCAAATGAGAATTCAGAATTTGTAAAGGAAGAACTGGACATCCTCAGGTCATCATGCGAAAATGGAATGCTGACTGAGGTAGTGGAGAAATACTGTATATCCCACAAATCAAATGAGATATTAAGAATCCTGAAGCAGGATTATTATGATATCTATGAGGAAATGTATCCAAGAACAACACCTGGCATTTATGCAGGAAGTCTTGAATCAATCCAGAGGCCCGATATCGTAAGGTATAACTCTTTCATCAGGGATGAATATATTAAACCCAACAATTCAAGGATTGCACTTTTTATCCCTTGCAGTGCACATAAACCATATTCTGAATCAAAAACACACATGGAACTGATTGAAGCACTGGGAAAATACAGGAGGGAAGTTCATGAAATAATTATATCATCCCCAGTAACACTGGTTCCACGCGAACTGGAAGAAGTCTATCCGCCTGCATTTTACGACATTCCGGTCACAGGTAGATGGTATCAGGAGGAAATCGACAACATCAGGAGTGGCTTGAACTCGTTCCTGAAAAGAAATCAGTACGATAAGGTAATTTTCTTCCTTCCCAAAGACATGACATTCATTGAGGATTTTTCAATCCCGAATTCAACATATATCTTATGGGACAAACGATCACCGGATTCTTTTTCAAAGTTGATTGATTCTATTGCATCCTTTGAAACCACTGAAAAATACCAGAGGAATTTTCTTATGGAAAAAATGCAATCAGTTGCAACATATCAGTTTGGAAATTGGATCATTCCACATATTGAGAAAATGAAGATCATCAGAAGCTATAACCAGCATATGTTGACTATGAATGGAAAACCTATTTTGATTTATAACGAAAGGCTGGGAAAACTTTCCATTAACAGGGAAGGTGCATCGATTTTCATGAATGAAAGGAAGTTTTGTGTGGAAATAGATAATTTCCAGCCTACTGCCAACATCTATGCCATGGGAGTTATGGATTCCACTGACGATATACGTTCGGAAGATGAGATTGTGGTACACTGCAATGGTGATATTAGGGGTGTGGGAATTGCAAAAATGCCACATGCACTCTTAGGTAAGGCCAAAAAAGGTGTGGCAGTCAAAATGAGGAATTGAGTGAAATTTATTCATATCAATTAATTGAAATTACCGAATATTCAGGGCACAAATTATGAGTCATTCATACCAATATGTTTATAAATTCGGGGAGTATGTTAATTTCAGATGGCTGATATAAATCCAAAATTCATTGCAGTCATCATACTGGCGGCAATATTAATAGCAACAGGAATGTATTATTATCATGCTGATTACCAGGCTAAGCCCTATGAGATTTTAAAGCCTATTTTTTTCGCAAATGAACAGCCCATGTTAGCCTTTGGTCAGGAAGGCAGTTCTGCTGCACCCATTGGAAATGCCACCATAAATATTACAGGCCAGGCGAATTATCATCTTGGAGCATTTGGTTCAAAACTTCTTTATGTTTACGACTTCCCATGGTATGTCAAGATGTTTACCAGCAGCAATGGGGTTTTCCATTTCACTCTTCTCAAGTATGGAACCTTTACTCTGGGATTCAAGGCACTGGGTTACAAGACAACTTATACTACCCTTACTGTCCTGAGAGGAAATTCCTACAATCTTAACGTTTACATGCACAGGGCAATCAATTATAACATATCAGGCAAAACCATAAATTCCACCGGTGCCAATGTACCCTTTGTTGCAATTGAATTTACCAGTTTCTTTGGAAATTTTACAGGTAATTCAGGATCCAATGGAAATTATTCAATGCAAGCGCAGAACGGCACTTATCTGATTTCCACTTTTAAAGGTGGATACGGAGTTTTTCCAAAGCCAAAATTCTTAAACGTCACAGGGAGCAATGTTCAAGATCTCAATCTTGTAATGAACAAAACAAAAAGCAATGTATTCTACGTTAGCGGAATTGTAAGAAACAAGCTCGGAGTTCCTTTGCCGGGAGTGCTGGTTTCCAATCCCAGGTCCATAAGTGGCGGCCCGGTCATTCCTAACAATAAAATATACACCAATTCAACAGGTTTCTATATTATACCTGTACCAACCGGAGCTAATGTCTTAAATTATTCCAATGTGGCATACCTGACAAATAATTCAGGCACCCTAATGGTAAAGTCCAATATAACGCACAATGAAACACTGACAAGTATAGATCCGTTCACAGGCCTCAAGGGGCCCACTGGCCTTTCTTTCCTTCCATCCTTTATGCAGTTAAATTCATTCAAATATCTGACTGGAAATATTTCAAGTGTCAAATTCTCAGTTCTTTATCCCGGCGGGAAGAACCTCGGGGTAAATGTGGTAAACACATTCTATACCGGTAACCCGAATTCTGGGGCGTTTTTCAAGGGGATGAACGGTGTAGTGGCGGTTGATGTCAACGGAACCATTTATTATCAGTCCTTTAAAATGTTAAATTCCAGTGGAATCCTGAATGCTAATTCATATTTTCCAGGTAATTTCCACATTATCGTTTATTTCCAGGGATTTAATTACAGTGACGTTTCATTCAATGTACCCGGATCATCCAACACAGTAGATTATCTGACTCCCCTCCCGGGACAGTTTTTCAACATCACTGTCAATTCTACAAATAGCTTAGACGGCCAGAAGCTGGCTTTCACCAATAACACATTAATTGAAAATGGTGTTACTGTAAACAGCACTTCCCTTATCAACGAATCCACATTCTATTATTTCCTCGACTTAAAGCAGAACTATTCCATCAATCTTCAGGCTGAAGTCAATGAAACCGGATTTAACCTCGGAACAGTAAGTTTTACAGCCACAAGCCTAAATGGCAAACCTACAGTTAGTATCAGCCCAAAGATTACAATTAAGTTAAATCCATTAAAATCCATAGGAACCGGCATTGCCAACACTTCGCTAAAGATACCTGGCTTTACCCAGGCAGAACTTTTGAGGAATATTACCGATTCTAGCACTTCAAACATTTACAATACTGGCCCCTCCAGCTACCTGGCCAATATTTCCAATCCGGGCAAAGGGACCACCGGTTACAGATACATTATGGCTGCGGAAGTAAATGGTGTTGTATATTCCACTGTGGTTAATTTCTCCAGTGTTATGTCATTCAAGCTGAACTTCAGCGGTTTCTACTCTGGCAGTTTCAATTTTATTCTTATTGGCCAGTTCTGGAGATCGCACAACATTAACTTTGGATTTACTCCGGGAAAGACAACCTATGGGAGCAATAGCAACGAAGCATTTTTTGCAAGAAATCTATCCGTGGTGAATGTTTCAGTAGCAAGCAAATTTTCGCTGGATTTCCATCAATATTCAAATCAGGTCACAAACAACTCTGTACCTGTTCAGGGTTCCCTGGTGGGAAATTATACCATTCCCCTGTATTACAGCAGTGTTTTCCTGAGCAATTCCGGAACTTTCTACAACTACAGTCTCCCTTCCAGTGGAATTTACAATTTCAGTTATATAAGCAGTACTTACATTACCAATTCGACTTTGATCAAACCCTCAGGAAGTTTTCTGAAAACAGGAATTTTTGTAGATACTTATGGCGTCTTTGTGAAACTATATTCATCATCTCCGGTTGATATTCAACTGGTGCAGGTCAGCGGTTCGTCCTCTCCTGTATTTTCAGGTGTATCTGGCACTCCATATTACAATGACATTATACTGGGTGCAACCCCTGACTTTACCAATCCCTTTTATTTTGTTGTAACTTCCAGTGGACATACCTTTGATCTCAGCACATTCTACATTTCAAAAACAAAAATGATCTACACTAACACCATTACCAATACTTCCGGGGTGGAGGAGCTTAACCTCACCCCCAGTGGCACCAAAATATATAACAACTCAGCTCCCACACCTAATTCCCAGATGATCCTGGTAAACATGTCATTCTGGAACGTTACATATGTATCAGGAGTTTTGGAAAAGGGAACACCATTCAACATACTTCAGGGTAATTATCTGTATATCAATGGCAACCAGTATTCTCCATCCAAACCAACAAGTAATAATATTGCAAACATCAACTATTACTATGGTAGCCCCTCCACAAGTCTTTCCATCTCGCTCCAGATCAACAACGGATCGGCACTGGAACTCATTGGCTATTATGGGTATTATTACATGCAGGAGTCAGGGACTTCCATCACGGAGTGAATGAGACACATAGTTTAAAAAAGAGGTAAAAAATGGAAAACATGAAAGAACACAATGATGAAACACCAAAGAAAAAGAAGCTGCTGGATTTCGTAAAGAAGAGGTCAAAAGAAGAGGTCGTAGTGAACATCAAGACCATCACAGATATTCCACCTGTCCAGGAGGCACGGAAGAAGTTTGGGAATGGAAACAATATTGGTGCAGTAAATGGGGCGTTGAATGACATTTCATCGGATATCTCCCGGTATTTTAATTTTCAGTTCAATCCTAAATATTCCATGCTTTACAATATATATAAGAAAATGGTGGATTTCGAGAAGGATATTAGCCCTGACATAATTGTTGACAGGGAGAGTTTTATCATAGAATCAGCCCAGATTCCAATTCCTGATGATGGCAAGGAAGCAAATTTATTATCTGCCATAAGGAAGTTTGGAGTATTCATTTTTGATGTATACAACCCCATCAGATATGCCAGGAAACTTGAAATGTCACCGGATGACGTAATAAAGAGAATGGTGGAAATATACAGCTACATGGATCTGAAGGAGCTGTTTTATCCCGACAGCAGGATGAGGAGGTAATGAGTAGTCTTTTTGGGGGCCTTCTGTCCTCCCTTACCAGTTACTTCAACACCTACCTTCTGTATATGGAACAGGATCCACTGGTTTCACTCAGATTTACCATACCGCTGGGTATAGTGTTTGTATACGGTTTGATGCTGAGAAGCCAGTCTAACAGGGCTAAAGTGGATTCCAACCCGGTACTGGCACAGGAAAGGGAACAGTTTGCAATACCAGTGGATTACCTGAACAAGGAGATGATTTATGTGACAAACCAGGATGTGGATCATATTGTGGAAATAATGGAAAAAAGCACCAGGAATATAAAAATGCTGTCATTGATTATCAAGAGAAATAACTCCAGGTACAAGCGTCTAAAATACAGGATGAAATATACGCAGTCCAGCAAAAGAAAGGCGAAACTGCAGAAACGAATGGACATCTGCACCGGAGACATTCTTGGGGCCTACGGGGAGATAAGGAGAATTACCATAAACGTTGAAAAGGAGGAATAGGTGATATAATATGAGTATTGAAGTTAAAGATCTTTCATTTATCAGGAATACAGTTAATTCCATAACTGAAGAGATTGACAAAAGGATTATTGGTTCACAGAACACGGTTAAATTTATGTTCATTGCCATAACCAGCGGTAACCATATCCTGCTGGAGGGAGTCCCGGGCCTGGCAAAAACCATGATTGCCAATGAGTTTGCATCGCATCTCAAGATGCCTTTCAAGCGTGTGCAATTCACCCCGGATATGTTGCCTTCTGATATTACAGGGAATATGGTATTCAACCTGGAAACCAGGAAACTTGAGTTCAGGGAGGGACCGATTTTCACCAATGTTTTGCTGGCCGATGAAATTAACAGGACTCCTTCAAAGGTGCAGTCCGCTTTGCTGGAATCCATGGAAGAGAGGCATGTGTCAGTTTCAGGAGTGACTTATGATCTTCCAAAGCCGTTCTTCGTGGTTGCCACGCAGAATCCCATTGAGCAGGAGGGAACTTTTCCACTGGCAGAGGCATTGCTTGACAGGTTCATTTTCAGGGTTATACTGAAGTACCCAAAAAGGGATGAAGAAATCAGGATTTTGAAAAGAAATCTTGGCAAGGAGAAAAACCAGACATTCATTGATCCTGAGTATATGCTTAAAATGAAGGAAATGGTGGATTTAGTCTTTGTATCAGATGAAATGAAGGAATATATGGTTGACCTCATGAGGAAATCCAGGGACAACAGCAAGGTTTATGTTGGGGCCAGCCCAAGAACTACAGCCAAGCTGTTAACTGCGGCCCGGGCCTGTGCACTTATCCATGGAAGGGATTTCATCGTGCCGGAGGATATTTATTATATCTGCAACGCTCTGCTTAACCACAGGATTATACTCAAACCTGAAGCGCTCATCGATTCAGTGGAGGGGGGAACTGAAGCTGCATTCAAGGTCATAGATGAGATTATGGGAGAGGTGCCTGTTCCAAAATGATGAAAAAGAGGGCTTACGGGATCCTTACTGTGCTATATGGTGGATTATTCGAATCCTTCATATATGGTCTATACGGATACCAGGTTCTCACATACATTTTCATCGCCATGATCATAACTGTCTGCTCAGATATTATACTACTCCATGCCTTCAACGGGAAAACCGTGTCCATGGTCAGGGTAAAAAGGTACATGGCCAGGGAAGAGATGAAAAAAGGAGATAAAATCAGGGTTGAGTTAACCTTTACCAACCCAACTTCAAGGAATATGAGTTTCTATTATTTCGACATGATACCTGACGCTTTTGAAATATCCGGGGATTTTGAGGGAAAGATCTCCATTGCCGCTGGCAAATCTGAAAAAAAGGTATATTACATTGTTCCCGGAATAATTGGAAAGTATTCACTGGGTCCAGTCAAGGTCATTGTGTCCGATGGACTTGGGCTGGCCTTCCAGTCTTTTTCCATTGAAAAATACAGCCATTCAAAAGTGGGCCCCTCCTCGGATGAGGTATTCATGGAGAGGAGTGAAAGGATGAGCAACATGGTTTTCACCACGGGAGTCCATTTTTCCAGGAGGGCTGGCCAGGGATATGATTTCTTTGGGCTCAGGGCTTATAATGAAACGGATGACATGAGGCATGTGGCCTGGAACAGGTTCAACATGTATGGAAATGATGATCTTTTCGCGAAGGAGTGGGAAGAGGACAGGCAGATAGATGTCATTTTCTGCATAGATTACAGCATCGGGAGCAACTCCGGATTTGGGGTTACCAGGATGTTTGATGCCATGGTGGCCTCAGCCATGAATAGCGCATATGCTGTACTGAAGAACAGCGACAAGGTCGGGTTTATAATTTATTCAACCGTGCATAACATCTATATTCCACCATCATCCAGGAAAGATTCTATTGACAGGTTTGGAAGAACTGTTTCCAGTATCAGGCCTGATGGCTCCTTCTCCCTGGATGGAGTGAACAGTTTTATCAAAAAGGTGGTCAAGAAAAATGCCATGGTGTTTGTATATTCTTCCCCTTCATATGGAAAGTTTACCGGAAAGGAGGTATCCACTGACATTTACACAGGAAAGCAGGAATATTACTACATTTTGAATCCGGATGCCTTCTATCCTGTGCCGGATTCAGAAAGCCTTCGGGTTTACAGGAGGGGAATCCTTTCCAACGAATTCCAGGACATCAGAAAATCTGTAAACTCCATCAGGAGTTTTGGCATCAACGCCAGGATGGTGGCCAGGAATAAAATTTTCTCCACCACCATGACTGATTACATCACCGGAAGAGAAGGGAACAGGGGTGCATGATGGACAGAAACAGAATATACCAGCTCATTTTCAATTTCATGATTATGTTCCCTCCCATTGCAATGTTTGCATATGCCGCACCAATGGAATTCCAGTACTGGTTATGGTTCTGGCCTTTCTTTATAATTGTGCCTGTGGCCAAGTTTTTCGTCCCGGAAAGATTCCAGAGTTCGGTTTACCCACTGGTATTAATGGTGGTATTAATTTACATGGCAGTGGGATTCATAAGGCAGGCCACCGGCTATTCCTACTTTCCCGTCAACCTTGACAATTTTACCACCTCCTATATTGGAATCAATTTCTTTTTCACCATTGGGACTGCCGTTGTCTTTCCCATATGCTTTGAAGGAGTGATGACCAAAAATGTTCAGAGATCCCTTGCCTACATGGTCTGGGCCTCAGCCCTGACAATATATTTCATCACTGCAGTAGCGATTTCACCATATTTCACCGGCGCTTCCTCATCATCCTTCAATTCAGGCGGAATCGGGTTGCCTCTGCTGAAAGCCAGTGGATTTCTATATGCCTATGAAATAACCGGGGATCTCATATATATCAACATATACCTTCTCATAACACAGGGATACGAGTTCATCACTCTGATTCTTAAACCTTCACCCACCATCATGAATCTTCTCATTGTTTCTTTCATCATTTCCCTCATGGGATTTATTCTCAGGCTCAGATTCAGCAATACCCCTTCGCACAGGCCACCGCTTGAAGTAATGGCATATCCACTTCTCATAGGTGGTGTTGGCGGAGTTGCGGTCACATTGCTGGTTACCCAGCTCCAGTCAACGTATTACGGCTTCCTGGTGATTACCTTAATTCTACTGGTGCTCACCATTTATACAAAGTCACTGGACAGAAAAAGTATAAACGAAATCAAGATCACTGATGATGACGTCGGAAACACTTCTTGAAGGCGTTAACTATTATTCAACAGAGAAAGCTGGTTTTTTACATGGAAATATTATACTCAGCCATGGAAAAATAAAGAGTCTGGAGGAAACTGAAGGAAATAATGGAGATTACATTATTCCGGGGTTTGTGAATACACACGCCCATGTGGCCATGTCCAGATTCAGGGGCCATCTGGATGATATGCGCCTGGATCAGTTCCTGGAAAAAACCTTCAGGCTGGATGCGCAGAGAAGTGAAGAAGATATATATCATTCCACTGTAGCAGGAATTTATGAGATGCTGTCCAACGGAATCACATCGTTCATGGATCTGTACTATTCTGAGGACATAATCTACAGGGCAGTGGAGGATATGGGAATCAGGGCTAACCTTTCATGGAATACCCTGGACAGGAAATTTACCACCCAGATCGGTGATCCTGTTGACAACTGCGAGAATTTTATTTCAGAATATGGCGATAAAAACCCACTTATTCAGGCATCTGCAGGTATCCAGGGAGTATATGTGTGTTCCCTGGAAACCATGACAGGGGCCAGGGATATAGCTGCTAAACACCATACCATTCTTCATATGCACGCTTCTGAGACCAGGAAGGAGGTTTATGAATTCCAGGAAAAGACAGGGAAGAGGCCTGTTCAGTATATGCTGGAAAATGATATTATCCGGAAAAATACCAATGCGGCCCACTGTGTATGGCTTAACGGTGAAGAGATTCAGAAACTTGGGCGCGTAGGGGCCAGCGTATCATGGAATTCTGTCAGTAATCATAAACTTGGAGTGGGTGGAATTCCACCCATTCCTGAACTGACGGAGGCAGGTGCCAATGTGGCCATCGGGACTGACAGCAATGGGAGCAATAACACCCTGAATATACTGGAAACAGCGAAATCCGGATCACTGGCAGTGAAAAATGCAAGGTGGGATGCATCCATGATAAAGGCTGGTGAAATGCTTGAAATGCTTACCTCCCATGGCGGAAAAGCTTTTGGGCTCGAGAAACTTGGAACCATACAAGAAGGAGCACCAGCGGATCTGCTCATCCTTGACAGAGATCATTACAGCCTTCAGCCATACGGAAATGAAAGGATTGCCAGCAATATTGTTTACAGCATGAACCCTTCTGCCATAACCGGCATGATAATCGGTGGAAAATGGATCAAAAAGGATGGTGCAATGGATAAGGAGATTGAAAAAAGATACAGGGAATCCGCCAGGTGGATCAACACCCACTTTTCAGTTTCATAATTTAATGTTATAGGACTGAAGCCACCTGAGATCACTGTTGTATATCTTCCTGATGTCATCCAGCCCGTAATAAAGCATGGCCAGTCTTTCAAGCCCTAGTCCCCAGGCGATCACATTATGTTTAAGCCCGAGCATCCTGTTGACCTCCGGCCTTATTATTCCTGACCCGCCCATCTCCACTTCTTTTCCATTAATCTCCACCACAATGTCCATGCTGGGTTCTGTATAGGGATAATATGAGGGAATCAGTTCCACATTATCAAAACCCAGTTCACCATAGAATTTTCTAAGGATCCATTTAAGTGTCTGGAATGTTGCATTTTTTGAATATACTACGCCTTCAACCTGGTGGAATTCGGCCAGGTGCTTCCAGTCCATGCTTTCATGCCTGAAAATCCTGTCCACTGAAAAAAGGGCCTGCTCTTTTGTAGGGTTGTTGTGGAGATGTCTCATGGTGCTGGCAGTCGTGTGTGTTCTGAGCAGCAATTTTTCTGCCTCTTTCATGGACCATTTGTAACCCCATCCTGAATATCCCGGAAATCCACTTTCATGTATCTTCCCTATTTTCCTGAACAGATTCGTGTCCTCTCTCGTTGAAGGTTTTTCCATATCCACAAAAAACGTGTCCTGCATATCCCTGGCAGGGTGATTCTGAGGAATAAACAATGCATCCATGTTCCACCCTGCTTTCTCTATGAAATCATCCCTTATTTCCTGGAATCCCAGTGAAACAAATATTTCCCTTATCTGGTTGATCAGCATCATTAGGGGATGTTCAGTATTCCTCTGCACTTTTATTCCTGGAAGATTAAGATCATAGGACCTGAAGCCGCTTTCCCTGTACGACTCATTTCTGATAATATCCGAAGTAAGCTGGCCTATGCCAGCAACACCGGAAATCTCCTGAATGATCTCAATACCATTTTTATTGATTTTGGCAAATCTTGTCTTCCGTGGTTTCTTTTCCAGCAGGCCACTTCTTTTAAGAAGCAAGTCAAGCTGTTCTCTTTCAGATTCAGAGTATTCATTATTTCCCATAACTGCCTTATGCAGTGTTTCCTGCCTGTTTTCGAGTATTTGAAAAATATCATGATGTTCCAGTGACAGTGTGCCATTAACTGGCCGCAATCCCAGCCTGGACAACTGGGCCACTGCAATCTTCCCTGTGGTTTCACCCATATTTTTGTAAATATCATCCAGTGATACAGTGCCTGAATTTTTTAAAATATTAAACAGAACCACTTCCGGAAGTCCATTTATATCGTATTTTTTTGCTTCCTGGCTTACTATGATATCCATGCTTTCCTGCACGCGAACGTCAATAAGCTCTTTCTTCTGAAGCCATGAAATTGCGCTCCTGATGCGCTCCTGCCCAAGTTGTTTAACCTGTATTTCTTCTTCAGAAAGTTCTCCAGAACCTGAAAGAACCTTCAGCACTTCTGTTTCTTCTTGGCTCAGTTCCACGGCACTAAATATGCTGTGTCTTAAAAAGGTTATCAGTCCATCAGGATTTTTTCTGCTACAATATTATATGATCTTCAGTCATGTGCTCATATTGAAAGAGATAATGGTGGAAAAGAACGTCTACTTGACTGATCTTTACTGTATCTATTTGTCAGATCTACAGGCTGCAGTCATATCAGATCTACACCTTGGGTTTGAAGAGGTGATGAACATGAATGGACTTTACCTTCCAAAGCTCCAGAGGGATCACGTGGAAGGGATGGTTCAGAAAATCATTGAAAGATACAATCCTGAAAAGATCATCATAAATGGTGATTTCAAGCAGGAATTCAGGAAAAATCTCTCCCAGGAGTGGGACGATGTCATTCATTTCATCGACAGGTTTTCATCACAGGCCGAGTTGATATTCGTCAGGGGAAACCATGACAACTACCTTCAGACCATTTTAAGCAGGAGGAATATACTCCAGCTGGATTTTTACGAGGATGATGAATATTTTATCTATCATGGAGACAGGGATATAGGGCTAAGGAAATTCACCATTCTTGGGCATGAGCATCCATCTCTTGTACTGAGGGACCGGGTTGGGGGGATGTACAAAATACCCGCATACGTTTACAACGGTGAAAGCAGGATAGCCATAACGCCAGCCATGAGTTTCTTTTCATCAGGTACAGATGTTACCCAGTCTCTCCTCAATGAAGAGCATTTCACACCAGTGCTTAAAAAAGTCAAGGCACTGCAATTCAGGGTGTTTGGTATAACTGATGATTTTGGTCTGGTGGATTTTGGTTATCTTTCTGATCTTCATGAGCGGGCTCAGTCTGGTCGTCCATAAGCAATTTTGAATTATTCAGAAATTCCCTGATGATTTCGACCTTTTTCTCCCTGACCATGCTTTTAAGGATCAATGTCTGTGGTGCAAGAATCTTGTTTATTATGGAATTTCCCATGGCCTCCAGTGTTTCCCTGGTTGGATGATCATTATTCAGGGCTGACATGCATTTATCAACCTCGTTAATCAGTATTTCCCTTCCCCTGCCATAAATTCCCGAAATATAATCTTCAATTTCGGATTCAGCTATTTTAGTGTATATCTTGTGCATTTCCTTTTCAATCATCTGTTCAGCAACAATGATATCGTTTTCCTTCTTCTTTCTGTTCTCTTCCATTATGTGGTTTGCAATTTCAAGATTAATCAGTTCAACAAGGTTGTTGCTGTAGTAGTCTTCAATGTTCTTGGGGTTTGATATATCGATGAAAAGTGTCCGCTTCCTTATGCTTTCAATCTGGCTCCTCAAAATTAGTGGAGTTTTTGAACTTGTAGCCGTAATTACGCAGTCACACTGGGCCACGATATCAGCCATATCAAGATTCCTTTTGTAGGATACATTAAAGAGCTGTGCCAGTTCTCTTCCTGCTTCCTCATTCCTTCCGTATATGGTCACGTCAGCTCCGGGTTCTTTTATAAGGTATTTTACAATGGTGGCAGCCATTTTCCCAGTTCCTACCACACCAATTTTCTTATCGTTGACAAAACCTTTCTGGGACATCTGGTCAACCATTATGGATGGAATTGATACTTTCCCATGGGATATGGCGGTTTTTTCCCTGATCTCCTTTCCAACTCTGATTGCCCTGTTGAATATCATGGAGAGGAATTTATTGCTCCTTCCACCTTTCATGGAATGATCCAGTGCATCCTTTATCTGTCTGAGGATTTCATTCTCTCCCACTGACATCGATTCAAGTCCTGCAGAAACCCTTAGGATGTGCCTTATGGCCTCATCACCTTTCATTAAAGTTGCTTTCGGGAAATCATCAGAATCAACTTCCACATTTTCATCATAATAAATTTCAAGCCTGTTGCATGTTCGAAGGAAAATTCTCTTTTCGATTCCGTATTTTGAAAGTTTACCGTTAATCTCATCATCATCAATCTTAAGGATATTTTCGAGTTTCTCGTCTTCCATCCGAAAATCCCACTTAATGAGCCTAAGGTCGGAAACCAACATTCAACAAGTATAGCACTACTGCAATTAAGTTTTATCTTTGTTATGTCTGAATACGTGAATAACTTTATCCGCGTATTAAATAATTTAACTGGTTTTTATTTATTGAAAATCCCTCTTTCGTTTCTGCAATATTCTAAAGAAGTATTATGTGCATCTTTCAACAGCCAGGGGTATTCGCCATCAAACCGTTTAAGGAGGTAGGTTTCAGAATCCTCCAGGGATATTCCATACCCTTGGTTAAGTACATATTTCCCCCACATGGTTTTTCCTACAGTTTTTCCATTTAAAGATATCTTATCCCCTTTTTTTCTTCCCATAAGGACACTTTTGGCAATTCCAATTGTGGGCAGTCCGGTAAGCATGCCGGTCATGGTTGCAAGCCCCATTCCCCTTGGATGGAGCACTCCGTTTCCGTCCATGAGCAGAATTCCCCTGAATCCATTAAGAAGTCTCCTGATGAATGGATATTCCCTGAAAAAAAGGTATCCCGGAATATATGGAAAATTGCTCTTCATAGTGAATTTCCTGATTTCCACCTTTTTTCCGTTAGTGAATACAAAAACCCCATAACCAATCTCATCGTAAAAGGAAACATCTATGGCCCCAACTTCATCGTTCAAATTCGGTTTTATGCTGAAATTATCCTCATCAAGCTTTAATTTCATCTCATCCTGCAGTCTTGAGAGGTTTTTCAAAGGTGAATCTGTTTTAAACGAATCGAAAATTTTGGATTCAAAATCAATTACATTTCCATCCTTTACCACTATTCCTTCTTCCCGAAGCAGCCTTATCTTTTCGTTGGATCCTAATGGATGTGTAAATTTTCCCACTCTACCGTCGGAATGGATCACCTTGAAACATTTTATCCTCTCTCCATCGTCATTTCTTGAGAGCATCAGGCCCACGGCCCTTGCAGCTTTGATGTCACCCAATGATCTTGCAATTGCTCCATAGCTGGTAATCCGTCCCTTGGGAATCTGTACCATGAGGTTCTCATAATCCCTATAAAGATCATAATCATGTGAATTAAAGAATCCAGGTTCCATGATCTCCACACATTCTTTTCTGTATAAAAGATTCTTGAATGAAGGGTAGAGTTTAAAATGTATTTTCCTGAAATCCCTTTAATCGAACTTTTTTGATATACTTTTTTTTGGTATTATGCTTGCTTTACAGAGTAGATTAAGTGAAACAATTCAAATCAAAACTAATACATTAATGAATTTTATACATCACAAATACTTTATGGACTGAAAGGTTAATTAGTTATTTGAAATTCACCAACGACCTTAATGTTTGAAAGCACCTTCGAAAAAATAGGCAGGGGAGTGTCAAAACACAGTGGTAAAATAATAATCATCTGGATAATTGTGATCCTTCTGATGGGTTATGGAGCCACATTGGTTTTCTCCAATACAAATTTCAATGTTCAGTCTTCTTTTGGTGGAGGTTCTGGTGAAGCACAAACTGCGCAGAACCTGGTCACAAAGTATTTTCCATCATCTTCCAGCGGTAATCCCAATGGAACACAGATTCTTATTCTCACTCAGGGAACTTTCGTCAACAACTCTGCGGATTACGCAGCACTGTTTAATTATCAGGAATACCTTAATTCAACCTTGAATGGCACTCATGGCTATACTGGAGTTCAAAGCATCATAGGAACGGAACATTCCACTATGTTACCCTTTGGTTCTGGAATGAAATTACTTCTCAGCGGAAATGCAGGTGCTACCTTGGCACTTAATGGTGCAATGTATCAGGTTTATGCATCTTCAGGAATTTTCCTGGGTACTGAGGCACTTTATCTCAAATCATTTAGCAGTTCCAATGGTAGTTTGTCATCATCATATAATCTCACAGTTTCAGAGTTAAATGCCATAAATAGCCCATATCTTGCCCAACAGATCAAGTTTCTGGATGCATTTACCAGCAGTTTCAACACTTCAGGCTCACAGATGTTTACCAATACCATCCTGGACATTCAGCAAAGTGGACAATCAACCCTTAAAAACACCACATTTACAAATTACTTGAACAACTCTACGGCATTTGCACCTTTAATTTCATCATCCTACTCAGTAATTCAGAATCAGAATCTGACAATGTTTATTTTACATCCCAACGAATCAATGATCGACCAGACAGTGATATTTTTCCCATATGTCACTTTGCCAACAGGATCTGGAACACAACAGCTAATTGGTATTATAACCCAGGAGGACAAATACACATTATACTCTGCATCATATCTGATTTTCAACAATACTCATCTTAATTTAACGCCATCTAACGGCACCATTGACCATATATCAAACATCCTCACGCAAAGTGCTGCAATGAACCAGTTTCTGGGGAATCCTTATTTCAGCGCAAATTCTAATACACTTGGAGGGTTTCTCACTGCTCTCAACAATGAATCCTATTCCACTGCAGTAAACAATTCCATGTTAAAATTCTCCCTTTATAACCAGCCAATATTTCCAACCAACTACCTGGTGCACAATTTTGTGGGTTATGATAACTCTACAGTTCTATTTGTCATATCCTTCAAAAACAATTATACCACCACACAGGCCAGCACTGTTACAGCAATCACCCACAAATATCTGTCCAACATTTCCGGTTCAAGCTTTTACGTTGCCGGAACTGAGCAATTCGCTTCACAGTTATCAAATGAAATAACCAGTGGTCTTGTAAAGGCAATTGCTGTGGGTATACTTCTATCCATTCTGGTGATTGGAGTTTTCTTCAGGTCAATTAAGGCAGCTTTCATTCCTATATTGCTCTTCGCCATATCAGCCATAATTTCACTGGGAATCATAGGTTACATCTACACTTTTGTGTTTCACTCACAAATCTCCTTCATCACACCGACTCTTCTTTTCATCTTTGTCCTCGGCCTGACCAGCGACTATACTGTCTACATAATGGCCAGATACAGAAGAGAGCTCAGGCATAAGACCGAACATCCCACAATTATCACATCAAGATGGGCAGGACATGCAATATTTACATCCGGATTGACAGTGATCATCGCACAGCTTGTGCTTTGGCTGATCAATATACCATTCTTCAGCGATTCGGGTTTCGCCAATGCCATAGGCGTATTTGTTTCACTGATGCTCGCAACCACTTTCCTTCCATCTTTGCTCCACAGGTACGGAAAAGGGATATTCAAAAGATCTGCAGAGGGAAAATCTGTGGAGACAGATCACAGGAATGCAGAGAAAATTGGAAAATTCAGCACTGGAAACAGGTATGCAATGATTTCAATTTTCCTGGTGATTATTCTGGTGGGAGTGTATGTGTATCAGATCACTCCGGACAGCATAAACATTCTCAAACTGTTGCCACAAAGCCAGGCAATCACAGCTATTCAGGTAATAAACAACACATTTAACGGTGACTTCCTTGACAGAGGTTTCATAATTGTGGGGTTGGCTGCACCGTTGATTGTCAACAATCATGTCAACCAGACAGAGATGTCTACAATTACCGCAATTGAAAATAAAACCATAAGCAGTAACGGAATCTCAGAAGTTCTTGGCCCAGGAAGGCCCTTTGGATACTACACCGGATACGCCCCTTTAAATGTCCCTACAATCCAGAGGGGATTATATTCGAATCAGTCAAACACTTTCATCAGCAGCACAAATTCAAGCTATGTGGAGATAGTTTTCCAGACATCCTATCTTGGATGGGGAACCAAGGCCATAAACAGTGTCAACTCACTCAACAGCCAGCTGCAATCCAGTACACGTGGCAATTATACAGTCCAGATTGGAGGATTGACAGAATCACTCTCCAACGCTTACAGTACAACACAGTCAGCATTCATGGAACTTGTTCCGATTCTTTCCATTACAATTTTTGCCCTGCTTGCAGTTCAGCTGAGCTCCATCGTATCTCCCACAAGGCTTATTCTCATGGTTATTGGAACCGTAATTGTTGCTTTGTCAATCGGATATGGCATTTTCCACTATATTCAGGGATATCCTGTGATTATATTCCTTCCGGTATTTACTTTCACTACTCTTCTGGCTGTGGGAGTTGATTATGACGTATTCATGATCACGAGGGTAAGAGAGGAAATCATCAAGGGCAATGATATCGATTCAAGCATTATCACCAGCGTAAAGGAAAATGGTGCAGTGGTAATGCTTTTAGGAACGACTCTATTTGTTACCTTTGGCGCGCTGTATTTCAGCTCAATACCCATGATGCAGCAGATCGGGGTTGGAATAGCACTGGGAGTCATACTGGATACTTTCGTAAGCTGGCAGCTCTTCATTCCTGCATTTATGAGACTTCTGGGAAGGGCTAACTGGTGGCCATCCAGATTTGGAAGAAGCAAGGGAAAAGAGTAAAAAATTTTCAAGGAAAATAATATTTTTCAGTTTTCCTTTTAATTTTTAAAAAAAATTTCATTTTAGTATATTTTTTACAAAAAAATTTAGAAATTGGGTTAATGAAAAAGAAAGCCGTGAATAAATTATTTTATTTTCTCCAACTCTGCTTTTATCTGTCCGTAGTCAGGTTCAACCGTGGGTACTTCAGAGACCCAGGCATAGGTTACTTTGCCATCTCTGTCCAGGACATATACAGATCTCTTTGCAACATCGAAGTAAGGAATGTTAACGAATCCCTTGTGGACAATTCCATACTTTTCAATGGTCTTCTTGGCGTGATCGCTTAAGAGATCAAACTGAAGGTTGTTTTCAGATGCAAACTTGGAGAGTGTGAATGGTGTATCTACACTAATTCCTATGACTTTTGCATTTGTGTTGTTGAATGCTGACATGGAATCCCTGAAGGTACACATTTCCTTTGTGCAAACACCCGTAAATGCGCCTGGGAAAAAAGCCAGTACCACTTTATTTCCCTTAAATTCAGATAATTTTCTCAACTTGTTCTTTGTGTCTGCTAATTCAAAATCAGGAGCAAAGTCGCCTACTTTAATTGACATATTATCACCAAACTGATATAATCGTTTAATATTAAAGCATTTATGAAATCCATCAGTCTTTTTTCAGGTGGGAAGGATTCATTCCTTGCAGCAGTCATAGCCATGGAACAGGGGTTTGAAATTGTGACCACCGTAACCGTGGATTCAACAAGGGATTCCATGATGTTTCATGTTCCGAACAATAACATTGCAGGGGATGTGGCAAGTCTGCTTGGATTGAAGAATATTCGCATCTCTGAGGAAGGATTCAGGGAAGAGATAGGCAGAATAGTCCATGAAACGGGGGCCCAGGCTCTTATCAGCGGTGCCATAGCATCCAACTACCAGAAATCCAGGATAGAGAGATTATGCACAGAGCTGGGTATTATTTCTTATACTCCACTCTGGCTTTTGAATCAGGAAACTGAACTGGACGCCGTAATTTCCAGCGGAATAAAAGCAATGCTGATTTCACTTTCAGCAGATGGACTCGGGGAAGAGTATCTGGGGGGAATCCTGGACGGGAAACTGGTGGAGGATCTAAAAAAAATCAGGGAACGGCATGGAATCAATATTTCGGGCGAGGGGGGAGAATATGAATCCCTGGTTGTTTCATACTTAAGTAACAAACTTCAAATAAAATCCTTCAAAGACACCTGGACGGGAAACACGGGCACAAGAATTGTGACAGTCTGATGAAATTTATATTGTCAAATATGTATAAATAATTCACTTAAAACAAATTCCCATTTGAGTTATGCCGTAATGAGAAACCTTTTAAAATTATACCTCATTCGCATTCATGAGTGTCTCCCCACTTGAAAACCGTTATGGAAGATCAGAGGTTAAATTGATTTTTGAGGAGCAGAATCGTGCCAATATTATGCTCAGATATGAAATAGCTGTTGCTGAATCCGAATCTGAACTTCATATTATTCCAGCTGAAAGACTTGATCCTTTGCTGGGTGTGCTTAAAAAAGGGGTTGACATTAAAAGAATGAAGGAAATTGAGAAGGAAACAAAGCATGATATAATGTCTTTCCTCAGGACTGTAAGGGAGCAGTCAGGGGCAAGCTTTCCATACCTTCACTTCGGGTTGACTTCCAATGATGTAAATGACAGTGCCACAGCAATGCAACTTAAGGAATTCTATTCCATTCTGTATAAGGATCTGAAGGCTCTTCAGGATGCCATGATAAACCTTGTAAACAAATATTCCAGGCAGGCGATGCTTGGAAGAACACACGGCCAGCATGCAAGCCCCATTACCTTCGGCCTCAAGGCAGCCACGTGGCTCGATGAAATCACAAGGCATTATGAAAGGCTTTGGGAATCGGAAAGAAGGGTTCTGGTTGGAAAAGCACTGGGGCCAGTGGGGACTGCTGCTGGAATGGGTAAATACGGAATCCAGCTAAATAATCTTGTGAATAAGAAACTTGGCCTGTTTCCAGAGGGTGCAACAGGCCAACTGGTGGCCCGGGACAGATATGTGGAATTCCTGCAGCTATTGGCTGGAATGTCAGTGACCATGGATAAGATCGGAACTGAGATCAGGAACCTTCAGAGGCCAGAAATCAATGAGGTAATGGAGTATTTTGATGTGAAAAACCAGGTGGGTTCGTCCTCCATGCCCAGCAAGAGAAATCCAATAACGTGTGAGAATATATGCAGCCTTTCCCGTATAATCAGGGCATACGTCACTCCTGAAATGGAGGGCGCGGTCCAGTGGCATGAAAGGGATCTTACCAACAGTGGACTTGAAAGATTCACCATTCCTTATTCTTCTATACTTACAGATTATATACTCAACAAGATGGCTGAAATATTAAATACCTTATATGTCAATGTGGATGCCATGGAAAAAAATCTCAGGGATTCTCCTTTATGTATTTCAGAAAGGTTGACCATCGATCTTGCAAGGAAAAATGTCGATCGACAGGAATCGCATGAGATTGTTAGAAAAATTTCCATGGATTTCTATGATAATTCAAAAAAATTGAATGAAATTCTTAAAGAAGGTGAATTTGGAAAACACTTCTCACAGAAGGAGATAGATGAAATTCTGGATCCGCATAATTTTATAGGTTCCTCACACGGGATTTGCATGGAGGCTGTGGAGAGGGCAAGAAAAATATGGGAGGTGAATCAATGATCGACGGGATTTCAAAGGACATAAGGCAAATCCTCATGGAAGGGGAATTGTCTATTTCAGGAATAAAGGAAAGACTAGACAGGAAAGGAATCCAGACACACAGGCTTACACTCTCCGGATACCTTACAGCACTGGTTGATGCGGGAATACTGAAATTTAAAGGAATCAAGCCTGCCAAGGTGTACTCTATAAATCCTGGCGTAGCCAACAACATTTACAACGCCATTGGAAATTCTGTTAAACAGATTTATCCAACAAATAATGGAGACATTAGCCTGATGGTACTTTCGTATATATTCAACAGGCCCATTTTCCTCAGGGAAATTGAGTTATGTGGTGTTGATCTTCCGATTAATTACAGGCAGGTCAACTCTACTAAAAAACAGGAATACATGGAGAAAATGGCACTAATGGGCATAAGCATCAGCGAAACAGAAAGAATTA
>JAKAWY010000082.1 GCA_021816745.1 Thermoplasmata archaeon | reverse complement strand
GAATCGTTTTATATAGCAATTTTACATCTATACTTGATGAAAACAACTATATCTCACATTAAAGCAGATATCGGTAGCCTACCCGGGCACACCACGGTTCACGAGGATGTTGTGGCAGCGGTGAAAAAACACGTGAAGGAGCAGGGAGAGGGGATCATCTGGGATCATTATGTGAGTCACATAGGTGATGACATACAGATCACCATGGTACATGGAAATGGCATAAATGCCTCCGAGGTCCACAAGCTTGCATGGGATGCCTTCAAGTCAGGCACCGACATTGCGAAGAAACTGGGACTCTATGGTGCAGGCCAGGATTTACTCAAAGATTCATTTTCAGGCAATATCAAGGGAATGGGGCCTGGAATTGCAGAAATGGAGATTACTCCAAGAAAAAGCGAGCCTTTCATTGTTTACATGATGGACAAGACTGAGCCGGGAGCATTCAACTATCCTATCTTCAGGATGTTCGCAGATCCATTCAACACACCAGGACTGGTTATTGATGACAACATGCATGCAGGTTTCAGGTTTGAAATATGGGACATTGTCAAGGCAAAGAGCATATTCCTTGATGCTCCTGAGGAGATGTACGACATTATTTCTCTGATTGGAACCAAGGGAAGATACGTTATCAAGAGAGTATTCACAAAGGATGTACATGAGAAACTTCCCTCCGAGAACGTGGCTGTCATAACCACAGACAAGCTTTCATTCATTGCAGGTGAATATGTTGGAAAGGACGATCCCGCAGGAATAGTAAGGATACAGTCAGGACTCCCCGCTTCAGGAGAAGCCATGGAAGCATTCACGCACCCATACCTGGTATCAGGATGGATGAGAGGATCCTTCAACGGGCCCCTTATGCCGGTGGGACTGAAATACTCAAAGATGTCAAGATTTGACGGGCCTCCAAAAGTTGCAGGACTTGGATTTGTATACAAGGACAAGAAACTGACCGGGCCTGTGGACATGTTTGACGATCCAGCCTTCGATAATGCAAGAACCAAGGCAAATGACATTGCAGACTATATCAGGAGAATGGGTCCATTCGAGCCTCACAGGCTTCCTGAAGAGGACATGGAATACACAACACTTCCAAGGGTTCTTGAGAAGCTGTCCGGCAGATTCATTGACCTGAATATTGACGGAAAGAAGAAGAGTAACAAGGTCAGCACGCTTGATGCGGACTGATCACATTTGGAGGAAAGAAGGCAGCCCTCATGGGATCAGTATTTCATGGGGATGGCATATTTTGCAGCCCTCAGATCAAACTGTGTCAGGAGGGGAGTTGGTGCAGTCATTGTCAGGGACAAGCATGTCCTGGCAACCGGCTACAATGGCCCCCCTTCCGGTACAGTACACTGTGATGAAGTAAGCTGCATCAGGGTGGACATGCATGTTCCCTCCGGGGAAAGGCATGAACTCTGCAGAGGTCTTCATGCCGAGCAGAATGCCATTATCCAGGCTGCCGTTCATGGTGTCAGCATAAAGGATTCCATCATTTACACAACTACACATCCCTGTGTGGTGTGCGCAAAAATGATCATGAATTCCATGATAAAGGAAATTGTCTATGCTGAAGGATATCCCGATGAACTTTCCCAGCTCATGCTTCTGGAAAGCTCTTTGGCAACCAGGCAGTTCAGCATGACTGAGGATGACATAATAAAACTCTTTGAAAAACACAAGCTAAATTTTGGTGAACACTGAATGACATCTGTAATTACATCGTTAATAGAATACGTAGTGAATCTTATAATCCTGGTGATCAAGGATTTCAATTATCCTGGAATCTTCTTCCTGATGTTTCTGGAAGGGCTTCTTCTGCCTATACCCTCCGAGGTAATCATGGCATTTTCAGGATACCTAGCTCTTTCCAACCAGCTTCCCACGTTCCTGGGAATACCCGCCTATGTTCTTGCACTAATTGCCGGAAGCGTTGGTAATGCAGTAGGAGCATCGGCTGCATACGCCATCGGATACTATGGAGGGAGGCCAGCCATCCTCAGGTTTGGCAAGTATGTCAAACTGGATGAAAGAACACTGTCAATCACTGAGAAATGGTTTGAGAAATATGGGGCAATATCCGTTTTCCTGACGAGACTTGTGCCTGTATTCAGGACATTTATCTCCATACCCGCAGGGCTGGCAAGAATGAATTTCTGGAAATTCTTCACTCTTACACTGATTGGTGCAGTGATCTGGGATTCAATTCTGATATACCTGGGATTTCTTCTGGGCAAAGACTGGAAGAGCATACTGGGAGGCTTCAATGACTATACCTATGCTGCATTGGCAGTGGCATTCCTGGTGCTGATATATGTTTACATGAAGCTCAGGAAGAAAAATCCATCTTCCAACCCCAACTGAAGGTTGAATTGAATCCGGATTCACCTCAAGCAATTTTTTAATGCATTGCAGGCATACTGAGGTATGACACTGGGACCGGGACTTGAGCAAATCATCAGGAAGGATGATTATGTTATGGTGGAGCTAAACTGCACACCAGAGAGATTTGAATCCTGCTTTTCAAAGATGGAGTTCCTCACCTCGTACGGTTATATGAAAAAAGTGGCAGAAGAATCAGGGATTCAGACTTTCAGCTATATTTTACCCGATTCCATCTACAGTGGTGATGATCTTTCCTTCCAGGGATATCTGCAGGATAGAGGTGTTATGCATTCACACAGGGGAACGACAAAAATGGAGAAAAAATTTGAAGAAGATTTTTCACTGATGGCTACAAGGAAGAAAAAGAAGCTTTCATCCATGTCCATTTTCAGTGAAATTGAATCCATTAAGGGTGCAGGTAAGAAAAACCTAATATTCTCCGGGTTCAATACGGAGGTTGACATAATGTTCAACGTAATGTGTGCAGCAGACCTTGGCTTTGTGCCAGTGGTTCTTTCAGATGGGGTGTCAAGCCCATGGGAACTGAGACATTTTAATGCACTGGAGGCCATGTCAAGGTACAGCTATATCATGGATTCCAGGGATGTGATGGAGATCAAGGGTGATCACCTTTGAAAGATTCTTATATTTTCCTTCTTGGTGGTGTTCCGGGAGTTGGAAAAACCAGTATCTCAGGGTATATAGCAAGGGAACTTGGCATCAACATTGTTATTTCCGGAGACTACATAAGGGAAAGCCTGAGGCCTTTCTTCCCCGTTGATGATGTGATAAACATGAGTGTATACGACTCATGGAAGATGTTCGGAGAGAATACCGATGAAAATCTCATAAAGGGTTTTATCGAACAGGGTAAAAAAGTGAATATAGCAACACACAGGATTATGGAGAGGGCCATAGATAATGGAGAACCCATGATCATAGAAACTCTTTATTTCATACCGGATCATTTCAAGGATATCATGGGAAAAATCTGCAGTGCTTACCTGTACATTGATAGCAAGAGCCTTCATGTTGAGAGGCTGAATCAGAGGCAGGAATTCACACACTTCAATTCTCCCGGGGTAAGGCTTTCTCAAAATATAGACAACTACAGGAAAATCATGAAGTATTCCATCAATGCATCCGACGGGTACGGAATAAGGAAATTCGACAGCACAGATTATTCCGGGGCAAGAGAAATGATTCTCCAGTTTGCCAGGGATGGAATGGTTTAAATGGCAAAATACGCAACGCTTTCTGCCCGGTTGCGAAGAGAGATAAGGGAAAGCGGATTGAATTTTTCAATGAGGACGCCAGAATTCCAGATGAAGGATATGGCATTCGGGTCAGGGTATCCTATAACAGGACTTGAAAAATTCCTGGGCTATTATGACAATGCTGCAAAGGTGGCAAATTTTCCATCAATTTCTGTCACCACTGATTTTTCCATGGCTCTCTGCGGCGTATGGGTTTCAGACAGAGATCGAATAATCCTTGACGGATCAGAAAATCAGTTGTACAGCGCAAGGGCAGCAAAGGCACTCGATATATTCAGGAAGATTTACGGGGTAACAGAAAAACTAACATTCTATGTGGAGAGGAGGAAGAGATATGTAAATGCAAAGGGCATTGGTGAATCTGCTGCTGTTGCATGTGCGGTATCGTCTGCCCTGTGCAGCCTGTACTTCAAAAATCCTTCAGATCAGTTCATATCAACATGGGC
>JAKAWY010000016.1 GCA_021816745.1 Thermoplasmata archaeon | reverse complement strand
ATTAGAATAACTGTAATTGATATCAGAAGCAGGGTGCCTATAATGGTAGACACAGATTTTTCTTCAATAATTATCTGTTTCAAATGTTGTAGTAATGCCTACTCAAATATAAAACTGACTTCCCTTCCTTAAAAAATGTAGGAAATAATATATTAATTATACCCCTTAACATTATTTCTTTTGATCCATAAGTGACTGATGAGGATAGGGTGAAATAAAAATTTCATAATCAAATCATAAAATAGAACATACATGTTAAGATTTATAATAAATTATTTCGCGGGAAATAAAACAGTCAATGAAAGAATATTACCATATTCTCAGTAAAGTGCTAGGATTTTAGTGAAATTATAATGCTGTTTCAACAGTCTTTTTGAGGGTAAAAATCTGGAATTGCGATTTCATTTTACCGAAAAAAATAAAACTGTTTTATAGAAAAAACAACACTTAAATTACAAAAGCCGTTAACTTAAAAATGATAACAAGGATTCCATTTTCTATCTTATCGAATAATATGATTACAGTACCCGTGACTTTAAATGATGAACAACATAAATTTATTTTTGACACTGGAATTGGTATTACCTTAATTTCAAAGCGAACTGCAGACAGTCTTAAACTGAAAACAGATGGTGTTTTTTACGGAAAACGCATGTCCGGGAGGAAGTTCCCATCACCCTATCAACTATTTCTTCGCTGGAGGTTGGTTTTATTAAAAAGAAGGAGGTAATTGCCGGAATATTTGATATGTCAGGGTTTCCTCATGAGTTTGATGATATTAGTGGAATACTTTCACCAGGTTTTTTTAAAGATATTGTTTTTACTGTAAACAACCAAAATAAAGAGATTCTTTTAGGTGATGGAAATACAAAAATGGTAGAGCATGGCACATTCTCAGTACCCATAGAAGTAGTTGAGGACGGGCCCTCTGTCTCAATATTCATTGAACTGATTCTCTCGTCAGGGCGTAGGGTAAAGGTGGAAGTAGACACCGGAAGTGATTCACTTATACTGAATTCCCGTTACATGGATGAATTGAATATTGCGAAAGAAGAACCAAAGACTAAAAAATTTAAGGGAACAGATGAGACCGGAAATGGTTTCATCCGCTATTTTTCCACAATAAATGGAAGCATTTCCATTGCTGATGCTGAAGAGATTAATGTCCTGAATCCAAAGGTCATTTTTCAGGATATTATTTATGATGGGTTGATTGGAACTGATTTCCTGAAAAGATATAACGTAACATATGATTTGCATAATAGAACAATTGGTTTTTCTTCCTTCAAAGCATAAATCAAAACCTATACCTTTTATCTATTGATTCAAGAAAGTTTTACAAAAGTTTTTCAAATCTTTGCGGAAGGGTCAGGAAATTTTTCATGTGGATCAGGAAGACATGTAAAAAGAAATAATATTCAATTGATAATTGCTCCTAATAACTAGTGATTTACATATTTATTTAAAGTAAAATATTTTATACATTATTTATATACTGGATTTATGGATAAAAAAATATTGATTTTGGGAGTTATTTTATTGGTTTTGGGGTTTATCTCTATGGGTTTTGCAGGAGCAATATCCTTCCCTGTCTCCAATCAAAATATGCACATTCCCTCCAATGGAGCGTCAACGAGTAATATTGTCCCCTTTGTTCAAGGCAACAGTACCGGTGAAGGATACGTCAAATACACACTTGACCCAATCAATAATACGTTGCTGAATGGTAATCAAAACTCAATTGGGAATGGCCTGGCGCCTGAAGGAATAGTCTATGATTCATTGAATGGGAACGTGTACGTTGCCAATGATTGTTCAAATGACGTATCCGTAATAAACGGATCCACAAACAAGGTAATCGGATCTGTAACCGTGGGTGCATATCCTCAAGGAGCAGCTTTTGATCCATTGAACGGGAACGTGTACGTTACCAATTTTGGTTCAAGCAGCGTCTCAGTAATAAACGGATCTACAAACAACGTAATAACATCCGTAACCGTGGGTTCCTATCCTGTAGGAATGGCTTTTGATTCAATGAATGGGAAAATATTTGTTATCAATACAGGATCACACAGTGTTTCCATTATAAACGGATCCACAAACAAGGTAAACGGAACTGTAAACTTTCCTTCAGCACCTAAAGGAGTGGCCTTTGATTCATTAAACGGTAATGTGTACGTTACCATTGAAGGTTTAAGCGATGTTTATGCAATAAACGCTACCACAAACGCAGTAACCGGACCCATCAATGTTGGATCAGGCACATCACCTGACGCAGCAGCCTTTGATCCATTAAACGGTAATGTGTATGTTGCCAATTATGGTTCAAACAATGTCTCCATAATAAAAGGATCCACAAACAAGGTAATTGGATCTGTAAACGTGAGCTCACATCCTGACGCAGCAGCCTTTGATTCGTTGAATGGGAACGTGTACATTGCCAATTGGGGTTCAAGCAATGTCACTATAATCAACGGAACAACAAACAACGTAATCGGATCCGTCAAAGTGGGTTCAAATCCTGATGGAGAAGCCTTTGATTCATTGAATGGGAATATGTTTATTTCAAATTGCGGTTCAAACAATGTCTTCGAAATAAGTGAGACCACAAACAAGGTAATAGGATACGTAAACGTTGGCAATAATCCTTCTTGGGATTCCTTTGATTCAATGAATGGGAATATGTTTGTTACGAATTGCGATTCAAACAATGTCTTCGAAATAAGTGAGACCACAAACAAGGTAATAGGATCTGTAAATGTGAGTTCTTCACCTGATGGAGAAGCCTTTGATTCGTTGAATGGATACGTGTATGTTACCAATTATGGATCAAACAATGTCTCCATAATAAACGGAACCACAGATAAGGTAATAGGATCCGTAAACGTTGGTTCATCACCTTACGCAGCAGCCTTTGATTCGTTGAATGGGAACGTGTACGTTATCAATGTGATTTCATGCAACGTCTCCGTAATAAACGGATCTACAAACAAGGTAATCGGATCTATAAAAGTGGGTGCATATCCTGAAGATGTTACTTTTGACTCATTGAATGGATACATGTACGTAGCCAATACTGGTTCACCCTACGTCTCCGTAATAAACGGATCCACAAACAAGGTAATCAAAAACATAACGGTGGGCACACATCCTGACGCATCAACCTTTGATTCATTGAATGGGAACATGTATGTTGCCAATTGCGGTTCAAACAATGTCACCATAATAAACGGCTCCACAAACAAAATAATTGGAACTGTAAAAGTGGGTTCAGAACCTAAAGGGATTGCATTCGATTCATTAAACGGTAATGTGTACGTTTCCAATTATTATTCAAACAATGTCACCATAATAAACGGATCCACAAACAAGGTAATCGGATCTATAAAAGTGGGTGCATATCCTGAAGGGGTTGCTTTTAATTCATTGAATGGGAATGTCTACGTAAGTAATTCTTATTCTGGCACAATTTCCATAATATCCACTTCCCAAAATTACAATACAACATTCACTGAATCCGGGCTGCCTTCTGGTGCGACATGGTTTGTGAATCTGACCAACGGTTTAAAATCCGGGCCAATCATTAAAGCATATTATTCAGTATCACTGGTGAACGGAACATATAATTACACCATAGAAACAGCGGACAAACCATATCATGCAAATTCAGGCTCGATCACCGTAAACGGAAACAATATTTCAAAGCCAATCATCTTTTCAAGGAACAAATATGCAGCAACATTCATGGAATCAGGATTACCATCAGGAACAACATGGTCTGTGACACTTAATGGAACAACTCAAACTTCCGCGACCTCAACCATCTCATTCTCTGAAACCAACGGAACATATTCCTACACCATAGCAACCACCAACAAGACATATGAATCATCTCCAGGGTTCTTAACAGTGAACGGTACATCAGTTTCCATACAAGTTTCTTTCTCAAAAGTCCAGTATACGGTAACATTCACAGAAACCGGCCTCTCCAAGGGAACACACTGGAGCATGACCTTCAATGGATTAACTTCCAGTTCCAATAGCACAACCATCACATTCAACATTGTTAATGGAACCTATTCATACATAGTTTCAGGTGTATCAGGATACTCGATCACAAATGGTTCAGGTACATTCTCTGTGAATGGTTCGAATGTTGCAAAGATCATAAAATTCACCAGTTCACCATCAGGAATGAGCATAATGGAAATAATTGGAATATCTGGTGCAATATTAGCCATAGTAGTAGCAGTGGGAGTTGTACTGTACATCAGAAAAAAATAATATTTTTAAATTCCATATTTTTATTTTTATTGGGTTACATTTTTCTTTTATAAAACTTATTTTAAGAATGTTGTTTTTTGTAAATCCACTTTTTTAAAAAAATATACTATATAACTGTTTTCAGGAAAAATATAATAAAATGAAGATCATAGTATTTCAATGACGTATATTCCTTACGAACTCACCGTCGGAAATCTGCTTTCCAGCTCTGTGAAGAGAAACCCTGAACAGGTCATCGTTGATCCTCAATATGGGAGTTTTACATATAGAGAGTTTGAGAAAAATGTGGAAAAGTTTGCAAAAGGCCTAATCAGGGTTGGCGTTCGCCATGGAGACAGAGTTGCTGTACTTGACTGGGACACTATTCACTATCTTGAGGCATTTTATGCAATTCCAATGTGTGGGGCCGCCATCCATACCGTAAATATACGCTATCCCAACGAACTGATTTATTATACCATGAATCATGCTGAAGATTCTTATGTGATTTTAAGGGAGGATATTGCCAAACAGCTATCATCGTATGGCGAACTCTTTGGTTTTGTAAAAGGGTGGGTTATTTATGGAAGTTCCCCTGAAAAGAAGGATCTACCATTTGAGAATGTGTTTTATCTCGATGATATGATGAAAGAGGATGACAATACCTCACTACCATCCGTCAGTGAAAATGACATTGCCACAATTTTCTACACATCAGGTTCCACGGGTATGCCAAAAGGTATTACTTTCAGGCACAGGGATCTGGTAATGCTTGCATACAATGTAGGCATAATGATCACAGATGAGCCGCTGAACGCGAAGTCATCAGATGTAATAATGCCGATTGTTCCTATGTTTCATGTGCATGCATGGGGAATGCCCTTTGCCTGCATAATGAGGGGAAGCAAGTACGTGCTCGCAGGCCGTTATCATCCTGAAACTATAGTATCCATAATGGGAAAGGAGAAGGTCACCCTATCATTGATGGTTCCATCAATCCTTCATATGCTTCTTTCGGCTAAGAATGCACCTGAAATCCTTCCAGAAAGAAACCTTAGAGTCGTAGTAGGCGGCGCTGCGATTACGAGCGCTCTCAGGGATTCCGCAAGAAAGATGAATATTGAGGCTGTTGCCGGATATGGCCTATCTGAAACTGCACCAATTCTTAGCATTGCAGTGTATAATCAGCTTTCTGGCAAACTTCCAAAAGATGAAAAGGACAAACTTCCCTTAAAAGCAGGGACCATAGCCCCCATGGTGGAGATAAGGATAATAGATATCAATGGTACAAATGTTACAGATTCGCACCAGACAGGAGAGATAACCGCCAGGGGACCATATCTTGCCAGCGAATATTACAAGGATCCGGAGGCTACCAAGAAATTGTGGAAGGATGGATGGCTGCATACTGGTGATTTGGGCTTCATCGATGAATACGGATATCTCAATATTGTGGACAGGGAAAAAGATTCCGTAAAATCCGGTGGTGAATTTATTCCGACACTGATATTGGAGGATGTCATCAGCCTTTTCGGAAGGGTAAAGGAAGTTGCCGTTATTGGTAAGAAGGACGAGAAATGGGGAGAAAGGCCTGTGGCATTTTACACCTCAGATCAGGAAATCGATCCTAAGGAAATAACAGAATTCCTAAGCAAGTTTGTACAACAGAGGAGGATTGAGAAATTCTGGATACCCGATGAATTCATCAAAATTGATTCCTTTGTAAAGGGATATACCGGTAAAATAGATAAAAAGGCACTTAGGGCTATGATTGGTCAGGATAACTAATCAATCATTGTTCCCTTTCTTTATGATAAAATGATTTTGATCAGGCAGAAATAAAGGTATTATATACGAAATTCATATATTCCAATATGTCCGACACAGACAACCCATTTTCTGATTCAGATATCTTCATTGATGAAGAAGAACTGAAAAAAATTGTGGAGGAGACCAAGCAGCAGATTCTGGTCATTGGAGTTGGAGGTGCTGGAACTAATACAGTTTCAATGATGGCGCAAAAACGCGATCAGTTCAAGAGCGAAAATGCCGAAGTTTATTTTATTGCCACTAACACAGATGCACAGCATCTGAGAACCATAAATGCAGACTACAGGTTTGTTATAGGAAAGGAATTGTGCAAGGGCCGTGGTGCTGGTGCAGATCCAAAAGTCGGTGAAGAGGCTGCGAAGGAATCCACTGTAGAGATTGACAACCTGGTAAAGCAGGCCAATATTGCCATTGTCGTTGCCGGAATGGGTGGAGGTACAGGAACAGGTGCAGGCCCAGTTATAGCAAACAGGGCAAGCATCGGCGGTGCCATAACCATAGGAATTGCCTCAACCCCCCTGGAGGCAGAGGGGAAGGTCAGGGAATCCAACGCTGAATCCGGAATTAAGAATTTCCTCAGGGCCACCAATACAGTGATTCTTTTCAGCAACAGGAAACTGCTTGAAATGGTTCCAAAGGAAAGAGTGGACGCTGCATTTTCACTGGCAAACTCCATCATGATGGATGCAATCATGGGAATCATAGATTCAGTCACCAGGGTTAACTCAGTCAATGCCGAAATTACAGATCTCAAGAGACTGGTTTCCAAGAAAGGAATAGGGGCCTTTGGTGCAGGCATCTCAGACTCACCTCCCGGACAAAGGGTAAAGGAGGCATTTAACCAGGCCATAAACAATCCGTTCAGTGACGTGAACATAGGGGATGCCAAAGGGCTACTCATAAGTATTACTGGCGGAAAGGACCTTTCAGCAGAAGAACACATGGAGGCTATGAAGCTTGCCAATGCGGCTATCTCTGAAAATGCCCTGATTATACAGAGATACGAGACTCAGCCTGAGTTTGAGGGAAAAGTCAAAATTGTCCTGTTTGCCACAGGAATTGGTTCCAAATACGATGGAAACCTGTCAGAGGAAATTGATTTTGAGAACTGAACGTTTCCCAGTACATATATTGTATTTTATTACTGGTTCTGTTACAAAAAGTTTTAATTCAGTGTTAATTCATGGACACTGGGAGAATTTTTAATGGAAAGGAGTCCTTCGAGTGTAGGCGGAAATGAAAATCTTAACAATGAAACCTTATCAAAATTATCAAAGAAAGCCAGGGAATATATCATAAGAATGGTATATGAAGCCAAAAGCGGCCATCCTGGTGGTTCGCTGAGCATCATCGACATCCTGATCTACTTATATTACAATGAAATGAATATTGATCCCACAAACCAGAATTATGAGGACAGGGACAGATTAATCATGAGCAAGGGACATGCATCTCCTGCCCTTTATACCACACTGGCCCTGAGGGGATTTTTCCCGCAGGAACTGCTTATGGGGTTCAGGAAAATCAATTCCAAGCTTGAAGGACATGTCCACAGGGGCGTACCGGGCGTTGAAACATCCACCGGCTCACTGGGTCAGGGACTCGGGATAGGTCTTGGAATGGCACTGGCCGGCAGATTGGATCACAGAAATTACAGGGTATTTGTTATTCTTGGAGATGGCGAGATAGAGGAGGGAAATGTATGGGAAACCTTGATGGGTGCAAACAAATACAAGGTTTCAAACCTCATTGCCATTCTTGACAGAAACCGTGTCCAGCTTGACGATATGACAGAGAACGTAATGCCCATGGGTGATATTGCGTCCAAAGTGAGGAGCTTCGGCTGGGATACCATGGAGTTCAACGGGCACGATTTCAATGAAATCAGGAAAGCATTTGAATTTGCCAATCAGAAAAGGGACGGGCCTGTTTTCCTCATTGCAAACACAATCAAGGGAAAGGGGGTAAGTTACATGGAAAATACGGCAAAATACCACGGATCACCACCTGCAAACCAGGAAGAGTTTGAAAAGGCAATCAAGGAGATACGTGATCTCTGATGGTATCAGAAAGCTTAAGGGAAAAATACGGAGAGATGCTGGTGGAACTGGGTGCAAAGCATCCTGAGATCGTGGTCCTGGATGCCGATCTGTCTTCTTCCACCAAAACTCAGGCCTTCGGAAAGAAATTTCCTGACAGATTCTTCAACATGGGAATTTCAGAGCAATCCATGGTGACTGCAGCTGCAGGCCTGGCATTAAGCGGGAAGAAAGCATTCGTGTCCACCTTCGCGGTATTCCTTACAAGAACCTATGAACAGATCAGGCAGTCTGTCTGCTACAACAACATTGACGTGAAATTTGTGGTGACACATCCGGGAATCACCGTGGGTGAGGATGGTGCTACCCACCAGATCATTGAGGACACGGGTATAATGTGCGGTTTACCCAATATGAGGGTTATCGTTCCTGCAGATTCCATTGAAGTTTCCTCAGTAATGCACCACCTTGTGGAAAAAACCAAAACACCTTATTATGTAAGGCTCTCCAGGGAAAAATTCCCTGTGGTCAACGATTCCGATTATAAATTCAGGGAAGGCAGAAACACAGTGTTAAGGGATGGTTCTGATCTTACCATATTCAGCAACGGGGCTATGGTGGGCCTTGCCCTTCAGGCAGCAGAAGAGCTTAAAGCACAGGCAATAGATGCAGCGGTGATCAATGTATCATCCATGAAACCACTGGATCGTGAAAATATTGTGAAATATGCCAAGAGCACCGGCCATATTGTCACTGCGGAAGAGCACTCAATCTTCAATGGGCTTGGTAGCAGGGTTGCAGAGGTTGTTTCAGAGGAATATCCCGTGCATGTTTACAGGATTGGAATGAGGGATACTTTCGGTAAATCCGGCAAATCATGGGAACTATTCGATTACTTTCATATGGGCGTAAAAGATATAGTGGAAGCCGGAATCAAATGTTTCCAAAAGGAGGATGACTATGAAGCTGTTTCTTGATAGTGCAAATTTAGATGAAATTAAAAAAGCGAGAGAATGGGGCCTGCTGGACGGGGTTACAACAAACCCGAGCCTGGTTTCAAAGGAAATGGCCAAAGGTAAGGGTTTCAAGGAAGTCATTACTGAGATTCTCAGGGAGACTCCAGGACCTGTAAGCATCGAGGTAATTGCCACAGATTACGAAACTATGCTTGCACAGGCTATGAAAATAAGTTCCCTGGGAAGCAATGCAGTGGTCAAGCTTCCTTTGACTTTGGAAGGACTCAACACCACCAGGGCTCTGAAGGAAAAGAGGATACCAGTTAATTCCACTCTGATATTCACAGGCATACAGGCACTGTTTGCTGCAAAGGCAGGTGCTGAGTATGTTTCTCCCTTTGTCGGGAGACTGGATGATATTGGAGAGGATGGAATGGCTGTGATAGAGCAGATTAAGACCATCTTCACCAACTATGACATTAAAACAAAGATACTGGTTGCTTCTATCAGGAATCCCCTTCATGTCACCAGGGCAATGATCATGGGCGCAGATGTCATCACCCTACCCTTTGACGTGCTTTCAAAACTTCCATCCCATCCAAAGACAGACGAGGGGCTTTCAAGATTTCTCAAGGACTGGGAAAAAGCTTTTGGAAATTTTGATTTTCCACTTTAATTGAAAAAATCATTTTTTTCCATTAAAAATTCTTTTATATATCTAATGCAAATACGCTACAAATGCCCCTAATTCTTATTTCGTTTTTTATATGGCTCATATGTATCATTATATACTTAGCCATTTTTCCTTCCGGACTCAACCTGTCCGTGGCATTTTCAATGCTGGTTTCCCTTTTGTTGCTGGTAGTACATATAACACCAATGGCAATGCCTTTGGAAATTTCCATGACCATGGCCATGAACACTCTTTACCGAAAGACTGTGTTACCATTCATCACGATCGGCCTGCTTTGCACTGTAATGGTTTTCCTTTATTCACCCACCATATTTTCACTTCACATACTGTCACTGGCCGCAGGAATTGGAATGGCAATCTCGCTCTTCATGAGCGAGGATCTAAGGAAAATGGTGAATACCAATGATTCGGAAAGAGGAGGCAATCCTATTGTGGAAAAGCGCAGGGATGTGGCCCAGATAATTTCAGGCATCCTTTTCATCTTAATATTTCCCCTGCTGATTCCATTGTACACCTATGATGGAATGGTGGGAGTCGCATTGATTTCCATGATCATATTAACGATCGTTTCCCTTACAGGTAAAAATGTCATCTCCAGGCTGATTTTGTCCCTGGAAAGAAAAAATGTTCCAGTGGGAATAGGTTCTCTTTGGTACATTTCAGGCATACTTATTCTAATGGGAATGAACCTGTCCACAAGCGTGATTTTACTGGGTATATTTGCCATGGCAATTGGCGATTCACTGGCCACCATAGTGGGAGTATCCATAAAAACAATGAAATTGCCTTACAGCAGGAAAAAGAGTATAGGTGGCCTTGCCTCCATGCTGATTCCCACCGCAATCTTCGGATATATCCTTCTGGGGATTTACGGATCGCTGATCGGAATAATCGCATCTATTGTGGAATCTTTCTCAGGCAACCCTGTGGATGACAATTTCAGCATTCCCATGGGCACAAGCCTCATGGCGCTTCTGCTGGGACTTGCCTGAAATTCTTCCAGTGAAGTATTTCCTCTTCACCTGTCTCCTTCATTCCAAGCTTTTTATAAACAAGCATGGCTGGAGAATGATCATTCACCCAGAGCTGCAAAAATTTGTGGCCCAGTAGATCAAGTTTCTCAGCTGCGTGAAGCAAAGACACACCCGTAAGCCCCTTTCTCCTGAATTCATGGCTTATGAATATATCCACAACCAGTGGAACGCCGTTATCCACAAATTCCTCTGATCCATCTGAAATCAGGCAAGATCCAATGATCCCGTTTTTATAAAGAACGCTGGAGGGGCTGGACAGAATTCTACCATAATAACCATCAAAAAGGATCCTGTATGTCTGGTTTTTGCCATCTTTCATGTTAAGCAGGAAATACTCAGGGCTGCCTCTGTAAGCCTTCTCCTGTGCAATTTCCAGATCATCCACCGGCACATCATGGATACCGAGAATTTCTATTTCATCCATGTCATCGGATTTCATTTTGCTGTTTAAAGTCACAAGTGCGCTCAGGGCAGATTTCAGCTTGATTCTCTTATCTTCCACAAAACCCCTGTCTTTTAATTCCTGCATCAGAAATGTACCGTTGAACACATTATCTATGATGGCCAGTTTTTTCGACTCGGATGACATTTGTTCAATCCAGTCCAGGATAGCTTTCCCTCTGTCAAGGTTATCAACAGAATCCGAATCAAAACCCATGGTGAAGATCAGCCTGTCATCCAACACGCTGGATTCCATCACATAACTGTATGCCCTGGCCTTTCCCCCTGATATCATCACCCTTGAAGGTATCTTGTTATTTGTGAGAAGATCCACGATGGGAACAAACAATTTTTTTATGTCAGTTCCAACAAACTGTTCCTGAAGAGATTCAATCTGCCTGCTCAGAATAGTGTTCCATTCCAGTTTAATGTTGGAGAATTCCATTATATAATGAAATATTAGAAGTATATTTAAATTATCTTGCAATACCCTAGATATGAACAGCGGGGAAAGAACAGCGAGATTCAATAAGCTTGCTGTGGAATACTCCCGGTACTTCAAGGGGAAGATCAGAACAATTCCCAATGTTCCTATACATTCTCTCAAAGACTTCTCATATTGGTATACGCCAGGAGTTGCAGAAGTTTCCATGGAAATCTCAAGGAATCCGGAGGAATCCTTCAATCTTACTGGAAGATGGAATACCATTGGTATTGTTACTGACGGCACAAGGGTGCTGGGAATTGGAAACGTAGGACCTGAGGCCGCGATGCCGGTCATGGAGGGAAAGGCGATGCTTTTCAACCTTCTGGGAGGAGTAAATGCCATACCTCTGCCACTCAGAACATCGAACAAGGATGAATTTGTTGCTGCAGTTTCTGCGCTGGAACCTTCCTTTGGTGGTTTTAACCTTGAGGATATTGAGAGCCCAAAGTGTTTTTTTGTGCTTAAGGAACTTCAGGAAAAACTCTCAGTACCAGCATGGCACGACGATCAGCTGGGAACTGCCTGCATTATTCTTGCAGGACTGATCAACAGCATGAGGTACACGGGAAGAAAAGCGGAAGATTCCACAGTCACACTCATTGGATCGGGTGCTGCAAATATTGCTGCAGCACATCTATTAATTGAGGCAGGCTTCAAGCCTGGAAATCTTATCATGGTGGATTCCAAGGGCATCCTGGACAAGGAGAGGGAAGATCTGGATTCACTGATGTTCACAAATCCCTGGAAATATGAACTTGCACTGAAAACCAACGGGGAAAACAGAAAGGGGCCCATTGAAAATGCCATAAAAGGTTCCGACATCATTGTTTCGGCAGCAAAGGCACAGCCCGGTACCATTAAAAAGGAATGGGTCAGCCAGATGAACAAGGATTCAATTGTTTTTGCACTGGCAAATCCACTTCCCGAGATCTGGCCTGAAGATGCCCTTTCCAGCGGTGCCAAGATTGTGGCCACCGGAAGAGGGGATTTCCCCAACCAGATCAATAACAGCCTTGTGTTTCCAGGTGTTTTCAGGGGAATGCTTGATGCCAGGTCCAGAGGTGTTAACTTTAAGATCATGGTAAAGGCTGCTCAGGAGATTGCCAATTATGTTGGTGCTCTTCAGCCGGATAAAATTGTGCCATCCATGGACGACTGGGAACTCTTCCCGCAGGTGGCCTCCACAGTGGCAAGGGCTGCAGTGGATGAGGGGTATGCCAGGAAGATTGACAGCAGGGAAGGATACCTGAAGACTGCCAGAGAGACCATAAGCTTGAACAGGACCATGATAGAGAAATCCATGGACCTGGGATTCATAAAGAAATTACCGGAGGTGAAGGAATGAAAGATACAGGTGGAACAGTTAGGAAAGCAACAGAGGCGGACATCGACCAGTTCATGTCCATGATAATGAGGATGAAGAAGCTCAACGGGGAATTTGACTCTCTTTTCCGGGTAAGGGAAGGGGACATGGAATCCATCAAGGAATACTATCTCCGGTGCATTAAGGATCAGGAGAACTTCATCACTTTGCTGGCGGTGAAAAAAGACAAGATAATGGGCCTGCTGAAGGCGGAGATCAGGGAGAGAATATCCTATGAGCCCTCCAGGGAGGTAAGGATCATTGATCTGTACATAATGCCTGAATTCAGGAGGAAGAATGTGGGAAACCTTCTTCTTGGCGGAATTTATGAAGAGATGAAGAAAAGGGGAATAAGCATCATTACAGCAGAATTCCCGTCACTGAACCTCATTGCCCTGAACTTCTACGAGAAGATAGGCTACAGGCAGGTAACCAGTGTATACGGAAAGAACATACTGGATGACTCCCCAGACTAAGGGAACACATCCATATCTTTCCACTCTTTTACAAAAATCTCTGCATCCCTGCTCATTATGGACAGGAGATTCAAGGATTCTTTCTCAGTTTTTTCAGTTCCCGGGCTTAGAAATTCATCATCTGAAACGAAAAGATCTGTTTCTTTTGCAAGAAGGATTTCATCTTCGGTAAACATCTTCAATTTGGCTCTGTTCCAGTTTTTTGACTGAAATTTCTTCACAATATTCTTGAACTTTCTGTATTTTATGTATTTATTATAAGAAGGCCTGTTTTTTATTTCGACAAAACATGATGTTAATTTTTCCAAGAGTTTTTCATAGGAAATGGGAGTTTCGAGGCCGTAAGAAGCGGGTATTGCAAGACATGGAATTGCTCTCATTCCAGACAATCCATAAATTACATGATAGAGCCTGATTCCATCAACAATGCCATTTTGGCTGAGATAAAGATCACCTGAATGATACTCCTTTTCCATGGCATGAATAGGAAAATCAATGAACATCTCGTCAGGCAGTGCCAGTGCATTCTTCACCATAAATGCAATGTCAGAAATATTGACTGGTTTTTCATCAGGCGAGTATTTTTCCCTGATAAGGAGGCTGTATGCCAGATGCATTGCATTGAACGGCTTCATTCCCTTTAAAGAGAGGTTTGGTACAATAAAAGGATCTTTTATGGAATTTTTTTCTTCATCAATAATAAGGGACTTTAATTCTTCATTAGGATCATTGGGATCAAACCCTGGAACATTGGAGATAATCTGTTTAAGATCAGAAACATCTGCAATCTCATTTTCCAGCATAATTCCTGTGACTGTTCCCTGAAGATTTATCCCTGTATTCTTGAATTTACCCGTGTCATGGAGGTATTGCCTGAGAATTCTGATATCTAATCCCATAAAATCCCATGATCACTGAGTATTTATGAAGTTGTGATCTTTGTATATAATTTCATCCAAAGATCAAATATGCTTATATACAGTATTTCGTTATTAATTCAGTGAATATATGGGTCTGCGAAAGGCTGATTATTACATCAAGCTCATACTTAACTCAACACTGGAGGATCTAATTGACCTGCAGGATCAGATAGAGAACGACATGACTCTGTCTGCTGAAGAGCTTGAATTCCTCGAAAGATCCATAAACGATCTAATGAAAGAGAAATCCCATCTTGACCTGAAACTGATCAACAAGAACACCGGAAAGGAGGAAATCGCTGATCTCTCACTGGATCGCCCCTTCCATGGAACTGCAATGTTTCAGGGAGAGGTACTGATGTACGGTATAAAATGGGAAGTTTACACTCCTGCACCTCTTTATCTTCATCTGGGCATCAGAAAATGGAATTATAACAGCGGTGTATCTGACATACTGACCAATTGCATCATAAAGGCAACTCCCGGGAATTTTATGCAGTATTTTCACTATCCACCATGGCTTCTCGGTACTTCCTATGCACCCCACACCCATTATATGAGTCTGAATGAAATCATCACCAGGGCAATATCCACGCACATAATTCCAGATTGGGATTACCTGGCACTCAAGGGCATACCCCGTCTGTTCATTGAGGACATCAGGGAGAACAGTATGGGGACTGCAAAGTGAGGACTATCTTCGGTATTCCGGATTCCACTGCTCATTTTCTGGATTCAGTGTCATCACCATGGATCAGGAGGAAAAATTCTTACGGAATTGAGGCAGATTTCCATAAAGGAGTAACAGGGGAAGAGTTCAGCATTCTCTCATTGCATTCGTTATATGTTTCTTTTCCAGGTGCAATGGTGGAAAATCTTGGCAGATTAAATTTTGGAGCGTTGCTAAAATCATTGTTAAGCATGGAAAGATTCTGGGAGGCCCATGAGATAATGGAAATACCATGGAGGAAATCTTCTGATCCACTCTTATATCACGGTTTTATCCGCATTCTGGTTTCCCAGGTGAAATGGCAGATGGACCAGAAAACCCTTGTCTCAGGGGTTTTAAACCAGGGAATAGATGAAATAACGGCTTCTACAGGTCTTAAAAGGGAAGATATTCTCCAGAAAGTGGATTACCCGGTACTTTTCAAAAGCAATTTTCTGGACAGATTGTTGTCCGGTGCTGAAACAAATATTTAATAAGGGAACGAATCACTCTTCCATGCAGGAGATAAGCACAGTTCTCACCCCCGACATTGAAGGAAAGGTTGTGGAGATAAGGGGATGGGTTTACAGAATCAGGACTGGAAGCAAGATTTGTTTCGTAATCCTGAGGGATGCCAGCAATATTATCCAGTGTGTGGGCAAACTTGATGAACTTGGAAAGGAAAAATTTGACATGCTCTCCTCCCTGACCATCGAGAGCAGCATGGAGATCACAGGTTCCGTTAACAGGGATGAGAGGGCGGTCACAGGATATGAACTTAAGATTTCTGCATTCTCCATATACCAGAGGAATGACAGCTTTCCTGTTTCAAAGGATATATCAGAGGAGTTTGAACTTGATCAGAGGCATCTCTGGCTGAGAAGCAGGGAATTCAATGCAAAATTAAAGATAAGGGCAACTATTTTCCATGCATTCAGGGAATTTTTTGATCATGAGGGTTATTACGAGGTTCAGCCGCCACTCATGGTTTCCACGGCTACTGAGGGAGGTTCCACTCTATTCAAAGTTCCATTCTTCGGGGAAGAGGCTTTTCTCTCCCAGAGTTCCCAGTTCTATCTGGAAACGTTTATTTTCTCCCTGGAAAATGTTTATACAATTTCCCCAAGTTTCAGGGCTGAAAAGAGCAGAACATGGAGGCATGTGACTGAATACTGGCATGCAGAAGGGGAAGTTGCATGGGCTGGAAATGAAAAGATGATGGAAATCGAGGAAAAGATGATTCATCACATCATAAGGGCTGTGCTGAAGAAAAATAAGGAAGAATTAACCACTCTGGGAAGGAATATTGCTGCACTGGAGGAGTCCCTGAAACCTTTCCACCGCATGAAGTATTCTGAACTCATTGAGAAATCTGCATCCTATGGAATGCCTCTGAAGTACGGGGATGACCTCGGCGCAGATGAGGAGAGGCAAATCATGTCCAATTTCGACAGGCCCCTTTTCCTGACGCATTTCCCTGAAGAGCTGAAAACCTTCTACCACAGGCCTGATCCGGATAACCCCGGTCTGATACTCTGCCATGATCTACTGGCCCCGGAAGGATATGGGGAGATCATCGGTGGCGGAGAAAGGATCTGGAATTACGGTGAACTGGAAGGAAGGATAGAGAAGAGCGGATTGAAGAAAGAGGACTACTACTGGTATCTGGATCTAAGGAAATACGGAAGTATCCCACACTCTGGTTTCGGCCTTGGGATGGACAGGCTGGCCATGTGGATCATGCATCTTGGAAATATCAAGGATGCAATGCCATATCCAAGGACCATAAGAAGGTTGAAGCCGTAATGGAAAACTCCTTCACCAGGACTTTACACCGAGAAACCCACAATTCCATTCCCCTATGGTACATGAGGCAGGCCGGGAGATATCTCAGCCAGTACATGGAGTTAAGAAAAAAAATGAGCATACTGGAATTATGCCATAACCCTGTGGCCGCATCAGAAATTTCCTATATGGCAGCCAGGGAGACACATGCAGATGCTGCCATAATATTTTCAGACATCTCCATACCCCTGGAGGGAAGGGGTTATGACCTGAAGTTTGAGGAGGGTCGTGGCCCTGTATTCACGACAAATCCCACCAGGGATGAGAGGGAGAAACATCCTGCTGCAGATGCCATTAAAGAATTCAAAAAAACACATGGCGATATGCCAATTATAGGATTCACAGGAGGACCCTTTACTTTATTTTCATATCTTTCAGGGGAAAAAAAGGAGGATGCAAAAATAAAGCTTTTGAAGGATACAGAACACTCCATGAAAACACTTCATGAGATTTCCCGGATTCTCGAGGAGGATGCAATTGCCCAGGTGGAATCCGGAGCTGATGCCATCCAGATTTTCGACAGCTGGATTGGTATGCTTGGGAAGGAAATGGCGGATAAGATAATCAGGGAAGTCGTTTCTCCAATGATCAGGACCATTAAATCCAGAGGTACGCCTATGATATATTTCAGCACCGGAACATCAGGATTCTTCTCTGTTTTAAAAAACACTAATGCAGATTTTATAAGCATGGACTGGGCAGTTCCAATTTCTGAGTTTGCAGGAAACGGTATTGGGCTTCAGGGAAATCTTGATCCAGACATGGTGAAGCACTCGCCAGAAATGGCTGTAAAGGAAGCAAGGAAAATGGCAGAATCCATGAAAGAACATGAAAAATACATCTTCAATCTCGGGCATGGTATATTGCCCGGAACTGATGTCCAGACCATCAGGGAAATATCTGATGCAGTGAAGAAGGTGAAACTTTGAAGTCAGCAATTGTCCTTCTTGGTTATGGGAGCCCGGATTCCAGGGATCACATAATTGAATACCTAAGAGATGTGTATGGTGGTAGAGAACCACCTCAAAGAGCAGTGGAAGAGACCATGAATAAATATGCAGCTTTCGGCTATAAATCACCATCCACAGAGATACTGTACAGCCTTAGGGATAAACTTGAGAAATCTTTGCCGGAGCATGACATTTATCTTGGATTCAAGCACTGGAAGCCATCCATGCGTGATACAGCCTCCGCAGTGATTCAAAAAGGATATTCTGATATATACCTTGTTCCTTTATTCCCCATCAGGAATAAGAGTATACTGAAAAGCTACAACATCCCATTCATGGAATTCCTTGGTAATAATTCAGGAGTTAATGCCAAAATGATCAACGGGATGGAGGAAATACCGGATCTGTTTAATCACTGGGTACAATCACTGGGAAGCATTTACAGGGACTCAGGTGATATGGTTATTTTCACAGCCCACAGCCTTCCTTACAAGGTGTCTGAAGAAAAGGAATATTATTCCGGGTTTGTATCCATGGCTGCGAGAATAGCAGAATCTCTTGGAATAACCCACTGGACCTATGCATTCCAGAGCAAAGGGGCCTATGGATCAGGATGGCTTGAACCTTCAGTCCAGTTGAGGCTTGAGGAGCTGAAAACGGAACATTTCAGGAGGGTTTTGACCGTTCCCATTGGATTCTATTACGATCACCTTGAGGTGCTGTACGATTTGGACACAATTTTTGGAAATTCAGTGAGGGAAAGGGGCCTTGAATATGTAAGGGCCCAACTTCCAAACGATTCTGATAAATCAGTAAACATAATAAAAAAAGGGGTGGAGATGGTAAAATGACAGAAAGCAGGATTTATTTCTCGTACGGATCAGAGGAATTTGTAAAAGAGATAGCGAAGAAACACACTGAAAGCGATATCACAATCTATGGGAGAAAGGATGGGGATGATACCATGACCATATTCTATCCTGCAAAATTCCCTGACAAGATACAGTCCCTGACGGATTCCATATTCCTTTCTCAGTGTTCCATCATAGGGACTGGAAGCATTGACAGGGCTCTGGGTGAGGTGATTATAGCATCAGATCTCATGGAGAAGAAGAATGGTTACCTCCTGACCGGGGAAGGAACTGACACATCATTGCTGGACAGGCTCCTCAAGAATAGTGTGATGGAGGGTTATGAGAAATTCACCGGCAGATCCATGGAATTCCTTTCAAAGCCATGGAATGGGAAAAGTGGAAATCCCGAAGGCCCAACATCCATAATCATTGACCATTTCTTCCAGGTGAAAAGCGTGGGAACAGTGGCACTGGGTTTTGTTCTTTCAGGAACAGCCAAAAAACACCAGAATTTGTATTTGAATCCATCAGGAAAAACTGCCCAGATAAAATCCATACAGATGAATGACATTGACGTGGAATTTGCCCCTGCAGGTTCAAGAGTTGGCCTGGCTTTGAAGAATGTGGATGTGGATCAGCTGGAGCGTGGAAGCATGCTGGAAGAAGAAAAAAGGGATGCAACCGATTCCATTGAGGGTGAAATTATTTTCCACAGGGCTGTTCCTGAACCGCTTCGATCCGACGGGGAAGTATTCCTTGCAGGACACTTGAGGTATCAGAGAGGGTTTATGGCAGGTGGAAATATAAAAATGGACAAGCCTATTCTACCGGAAGGAGAATACCTCCTGGTCAGGCCCAACTCAAAACCAAGGATTATAGGAAAAATCAGAAATGCTTCTTTTTGAGGCTGGCTGCAGTTCCTATTCCATGCCTCATGTAATATTTTCCGCTGATTCTCCAGAGGTTTGTTTCCACAATCCCTGAAGCCTCTTCAATGGTTTCTCCAATTCCCAGCAGGGCAAGGCTCCTGGAACCAGTCATCTCAGGCTCTTCCATGGAACCCTTAACTGATGAATAGTATATTTTGAAATGCTCCGGGAGATCCTTATTGTTCACTTTGAGTTTTCCAGGTGCAGGATTATCGGGATAGCCTTCCGCAACTATGTACTTCAAAACAGAGGCCTTGTTCTGGAAGTGAATGGAAGATGTTTTGAGATTCCCATTCCCCAGTGACAACAACGTTTCCACCAGGTCTCCGTCATATAGTGCCATACAGTTGATTCCTTCGGGATCTGCCATCCTTCCGTTGAATTCAATAACCTTCACACCACTGGTTGTCTGCATGAATTGGCCGTAAATGACTCCCTTGAACATGGTTCCTTCTGAATACAGGCTTTCAATAACCTTTTTAACAATATCCTTTGCCTTCTCCACATTATCTCTTCTGATGAAGGGAAGCAACATTTCCTTTCCGGTAATTGAGCCCATGCCTCCGGTATTGGGGCCTGTCTCATCATCCATAAGCCTTTTGTAATCCTGGGCCAGCGGGAAGAATGATAGATTCATTCCATCAGTGAATGCCTGTAATGAAAATTCCTCTCCGGTCACTTTTTCCTCAAAGATTACTTTCTTGTCCCTGGAGATAATGGAAGCTGCATATTTTTTTGCCTCATCCCTGTTTCGGAAATGCACATCCGTAAGTTTTACGCCCTTTCCGCCTGTGAGGCCAGCGGGCTTGATTGCAAATTCTTTATTAGACTGGCTGTCCAGGAATTTACCAGCATCATATTCATCGTAAAAAATTTCATATTTCAGGTTACCCTGGATTCCAAACCTTTTGAGCAGCTGCCTCATGAATATCTTGGAACTTTCTATCTGGAATGCTTTTGTATCAGGGGATGCAACCTTGATATTGCTGTACTGGAGAGCATCCACAATGGGTTTCTCCAGAAATGAATCAGGGCTTACATAAACCACATCTGGTTTTTCTTCCCTGGCAAGGGAGATGATTTTCTCTGCATCATTCTCACCTGCAATGAAAAATTTATTGCACAGTCTCTTAATGGAAGGGTTTTCGAAGGGCATTACGCTGATAAGGGTGCCTTCATTTTCCACAATCTTCCTGGCGATAGCGTCTTCACGCCCGCCTCCACCTATTAGCATAATTTTAGCTTTCATCAGTTTTCCCGTCCTGCACTTTATTGAATTCTTCCTTTAATTTTTTATGATTCACATTGAAATATGTGTAAAATTTTCTTGTTAAGGTATACATTTCTGTGTTCCTGTATTTTTCGGATTTTATGAAACCGGATTTCCTCAATTCTCCAATGACATCGTCTGTTTTATCTCCAACCCTATCCCTTATTGAACCCCTAAGAGCCCTGCCTGAATTGTAGATTGCAGTAAGTGCCTTCAGTTGTAGTGGTGTCATCTCCATTTTTGCAACAGGCATTGCAATACCTTCATATTCACTCTTCAGCGACATCCTGTATTTCTTTCCTGTGGAAATTATGCACAGCGATGTATCCCTGGTGGAATAATCCTTCATGAGCCTGCGTAGATCCTTCCTGACAGTTTCTTCATTTTCCATAAGGATGGAAGAGATCTCTTTAACCCCGATAGGCTGATCAGTGGCAAAAAGCAGAGCTTCAATCTTTTTCTGGAGTTCCACCATGTGTTATTTTAACATAATATTATTTCTTTTGCATGAACTCGACCAACGAAATTTTTTTTATTAATTTCCCTTACTGAAAATTTGTAGATTATCCCGCATGTGAAAACGAAAAACTCATTCAGGCAAGTTAAAGCACCTGACGAAATCTGTTTAATTATGAGAATAAATATAAAATGGAATTTAAATCTCAATAGTATACAATGTTTCACCTCACTCAGTCTGTATATAAAGGGTATTTAAACAGGATATGTGTTATATTATCAGGTTAAATGTGGCATTTGAAAAAGATGGAACACGACGTCGTGGAACATGATGAAACGTTATTGGATATCACTTCGGAAACCGCACGTAAAAATAGGCCCTCTTCACTGTTTTACATATGGTTTGCATCAAACCTCACAGTGGGGGATTTTTTCCTTGGGGTGGTTCTAAAGGACTACTACGCTCTTCCGTTCAATTATATGCTTATTACCTTGGCTCTGGCAAACATTGCCGGGGGCCTCCTTATTGGGATTATGTCATATTATGGCCCGGTTTACGGAAAAGGTCAGATGGAGGTTTCAAAGGATTTCTTTGGAATTACCGGTGGCAGAATTTTCTCAGTGCTTCAATTCGTCAACACCATCGGCTGGTTGACAGTCAACCTGATTATTGCCGCAACAGCACTTAGTTTAATTATATCCGTACAGGGTACCTATGGAATGGTGGTATACGGGATAGGGGTAAATTACCTTTACCTGGTTGCTGTTCTGATCACTCTTGCTGTTCTTTATCTTACTGTGATTTACGGGCAGAAATCCATCAAGATGTTTGAATGGGCAATGGCACTGATTCTGGGCATATTATTCCTGCATATGGCCATTGTAATATACCAGACAGGGCCGCAATACGTAAACAACATCGGATCGAGCTGGAGCTTATATACAATGGCTGGTGCGTTTATGCTTTCATTTTCATATATTATGTCCTGGGGGCCATACGCATCTGATTATTCCAGGTACGTCAAAGACACCGTCAAGAACAGGAGAAGATCCCTGATATTTGCAATGGCAGGGTCGGGAATTGCCTCATTCCTGGTTGAAGTGATTGCCTATGTAACAGCTGCAAACATAAATCTTGGAGGAAATGAAACACTCAATGCAACACTCACCTCTATTTTCCTGTATACGTTCGGTTATTTCTGGATCATTGGAGCAATGGCATTCTTTTTGGGTGGACTGTCTGCCAATTCCATAAATCTCTACTCAAATATTATGTCAGCCAGGGCAGTTGGTGCGAAATTTGGAAAGAATATCATGATTGCTGTTGTATTAATCGTAATCACAGTACTTTCCATATACTTCTATAGCACTTTTGCCAATTATTTTGAGGGATTTCTCTATGTTCTGGATTACTGGATCACCCCATGGCTTGGAGTAATGATTGTTGAATTCTTCATAGCGAAGAAGAAAACAACCTCAAGTGGCATCAACTGGAATCCAGTCTTGGCATATATCATTGGAATAGCTGCATCCTATCCATTCATGGACACCATTACCTCATTTTTCCCATTTAATGTTCCATTCTATGGGATTACACAGGGTGCAGATATAAGCTATGGAGTTTCTTTCATCCTGGCAATTGTTCTTACAATACTGTTCGAGAGATTTCTTCCATGGAGGAAAAACACATCTGCAATAGCAGCCTGAAAAAACTTATTTTATTATTTTTCCTTTCTGGATTTCTACAGTGAGACCCTCACGGCTCAGGATGGAATCCGGGAAGATACCTTTAGCTTCGTCAAGAAGTTCCTGAAGATTTTCAACTCTTGGGCTATAATGAAAAAGATAGAAATTTTTCACTTCTGCATTTTTAGCAATTTCTGCGG
>JAKAWY010000081.1 GCA_021816745.1 Thermoplasmata archaeon | reverse complement strand
ACGACTTTGGATGGAGAATGACTTATCATACCGCAATTCCATTTGTGGTAATTCTTGCTTTCGTTACACTTTTCTATGTAAGGGAATCTAAATTCAGGTTGCCGGATGTCAAAATTGATATTGTTGGGGCTGTTCTTCTTGGAATTCCACTTACCATGATTGTGCTTTCACTTTCAGAAGGTTCCACATGGGGTTGGACCTCATTGCCAGTGCTTTCCCTGTTATTCGTTGGATTAGTACTGTTCATTCCTATGTTCCTATACGAGAGAAACTATCATAAATCGGGAGGGGAGGCAATTTTCGACATGGATCTCCTTAAAAAAAGGAATGTTCTGATGGCCAACATAACTCTTACAGTGACTGGTATAGGGATGTATCTTTCCATGCAGACCTTATCCTACAGATTTGAAACACCTGCACCTTATGGATTTGGATTAAGCATCCTGGACACGGGCCTCTCCATGGTGGCCTTTGCAATAGGAATGATCGTGTTTGCCGTCATCACTGGTAAAATCATTACGAGGATAGGGATAAAGCCACTGGCAATTACAGGAATTGCTGTTGCTGGCTTTGGGTTCCTTGAGCTGACTACCAATCCCGGATACTATGCCACACTACTTACTGAAGTAGTCATTGGTTCAGGGATCTCCATTATGAATGCTTCCATAATCAACCTGTTAATTCTTTCAGTTGAACCCAGGAAAATGGGTCTTGCAACATCCATGAACAGCACATTCCGTTTCCTTGGAAGCAGCATTGGAGCACCGGTTGCAGGCGCAATCATGTCAGCCTATCAGGTATCAATCACATTTCCTACCGCAAACGGGCCTATTTCGGAATCTTTCCCGTCAGTCACCTCATTTTCAATGGCGTTTCTGGCAGGAGCCATAACATTCATTGTATCCGTACTGTTTGTAATTTTTGCACGTGAAATGCTGGGAAAGAAAAGTGAAGGATATATGAATACCACACGGGAGAGCGTCAACATTTCTGATGCGAATCCCGAGTGATATCATTTTATCTTTTTCAAATTTTTTAAAGTATACTTTAAGACTAGTTTTACACTATCAATATTCAATTAATTTTCATATAAACATGATCAATAACTTTTAAGATATATTCCTTGAAATTCGTTATAATTATTTTATTGTGCCTGTCTAGTTAAGTTTAAACCACATTTTACATTACTCGGAAGTGTTCGCACAGAGGTCGCCCATCATTATCATACAGAATGTGATAAGTGCCATTTTTGGCATGATGGGGATGTACTTTATCATTAAATTTATTGGTACCACTGACTGGGGATTTCTTGCCTTTGGACTGGGATTTGTTGGAATATTCTCTATTGTGGGGGATCTTGGATTCTCTACAGCTCATACAATAATGATCTCAGGTGGTGAAGACATTGGCGAATGTAACGCCACTTATCTTTCAGTAAAACTCGTCATGGGTGCAGCTTTCAGCGGTATGGTTTTTCTTGCCCTCTTTGTGTGGATATACATTTTACACAGAGGTTTCCAGTCAGACATTGAATATTGGGTTGTTATAGCATTGATCCCTTATTTTTTCTTTAAGAATCTTACAGTGTTCTCCTCTGCTTACTATGTCGCTACACTCAAGTCTGTGAGGAATGCCATTCCTCCATTAATCGAGGCAGTATTCAGAAATTCTGTGTTCGTTGGTATGGCTCTTTTAATTGGAATGAATCCAGGTTATCACGGTTACGTAGATGCTATGTACCTGGCAATGGTATACAGTTTCTCATACGGCCTTTATTTTCTGGTATCAATCTGGCTTGGAAGGCCATGGAAGATCGGAAAAGCATCCATGAAAATGGCAAAGAAGTATTCTGTAATTGCATTTCCTCTAATCTTTGCCCTGTCAGTCGGTTCCATCAGTGGTAATATTGACAAAGTCATGATTCAGTTTTACTGGCATGCCGTCCCAACTGGTGCATTTTATTCTGCGCAACAAATAGCAGCTATCATCACCACACTTTCCGCATCTATGTCGGTATTTTTTGTCCCTCTTCTAATCAGATATGAAAGAACCTCCGGGAAATTAAAGCACAATGAATCCATCCTGGAGTTTGAGAGACTTATTTCTCTTTACACACTACCATTGGTTGTTCCACTTTCAATCCTGTCTCCATTTGTAATGAACTTCTTCACTGTGAGCTACATCCCTTATGGGTTCATGCTTTCTTTATTGGCATGGAGGGCTTATTTCACTGCAATTAATACCCCATATAATTCATCCATAATCAGCAGGAAAAAAACCAAACTCATTGCAGTGGTGGACACACTTCTAATTATATTGAACATATTTCTTATATTCCTGCTTGTACCACCATTATTCTTTGGCAATTCGTCATTATCACAGGGGCCATTTGGGGCAGCATATGCAATGCTTTTATCCGGAATTGCCTCTTTTGTCATATACAGGATTATCGTTATAAAACTAGAGAACATAAAACCAAATTACCTGCTCTTAAGGCAGGCGATTCCAGCTTTAATTCAGGCAGTTTCCTTATGGGGAATGGAAATGATTGTAACTCCAAAGGATGTACTGATTCTGATTCCCATGGGCATAGTATCTATTGGTGTGTATTTTCTGAGTTCCATTGCGGTAAGGGAAACCACCAGGGGAGAATTGGTAAAAATAGTCAAAAACTTCGTGCCAGGAAAAATACGGACAAGATTCAGGGACGAAAATTCTCCTGAAAAAGAGATTATGGAATTCCAGGAAGATGAAAATTAAAAACCATTTTGTCAATTCTCAAATTATGTCTAAAATAATACAAGTTTAAATATTGCTTGAAATTGTTATTTTAGAATTTATTATGGGAATACTGGCAGGTGGAATGCTTGATTAATGGCATATCAGATCAGATAGAAGTGATTTTGGAAAGAAACTATCCAAGTCATGCAAGAAGGAAGATCGATATACCAGTTGTTTCAATATTTTCAGTTTTCCAGGAATCTGTGAGACAATTCGGGGATCGCATTGCGATTTCATTTGAGAATTACAATCTGACATATACCAAACTGAATGAAGAGGTACAGAGAGTTTCATCCGGTCTATCAGAAATGGGATTCAAAAAAAAGGATAGACTTGCAGTTATAATGCCAAACATGCCTCAATATATCATTCTTCTCCTTGCGGCAACAAAGCTTGGTGTTGAGGTAGTAGACATCAATCCACTTTATACATTTGATGAGATCAGGGGAATCATTGAAAAAACAAAATCTAAAGTCATGTTTGTTTATACGGATTTTCTCACCAAGATGGTCAATCTGTTTCCAATACACATAGAGAAATTGGTTGTGGTTAGGCACTGGGATGATGTAAGGTCCCCGTTTAACTCGTTCCCGGTACTAAAGGGACTCATGGGGAAGGATTATCTTCCCAAGGATTCAAATATTCGATTCTTCAATGATTTGGGAATTAATTTAAAACCTGTAGCAGATGCTCCAATTGATCCAAAGGAGGATGTGGCCTTTGTACAATTTACCGGAGGCACCACGGGAAAGGCTAAGGGTGTACTGGTATCACATTATAACATTGTTTCACAGCTATATGTAATGGAAAACTGGGCCAGGAACCTTGATAAAACCGATGTTGAATTTATCTCTGCAGTCCCTTTCTACCATGTGTTTGGCATTACCATATGCATTTTCCTCCCATTATTCATAGGTGCTAAGATCAATGTAATAATGAATCCTGGAGATATGGATGGAATTAAAAGGTTTATTGAGAAAGGAAAAAACGTTGTGTTCCCTGTCATTCCTTTAATTATTCACGGATTGTGTGACAGCAGTGCAGGTAGGAAGGTAAATCATCCGGGAAACCTGATTGTCATTTCTGGAGCTGCTCCCTTATCCAACAAAATTGTCAATAACTTTAGGAATGTTTTCGGTGTCGAGATCATTGAGGCCTATGGATTGACTGAAGCATCCCCAACAGTCTCAATGAATCCCCTTGTACCCGGTATGAATAAAAGTGGAAGCATAGGCTTGCCACTTCCCAATACGCAAATCAGGATAGTGGATACCAAGAAAGGGATGGTTGAAGTTCCCCTGGGGGAAAGGGGAGAAATCATTGTAAAAGGGCCTCAGGTTGTGGAAAAATATCTCGATGAAGTTGCCAAAAACATTACTATCAAAAATGGCTGGCTCTATACAGGAGATATAGGAAAATTCGACAAAGATGGTTATCTTTACCTGCTCG